>JAKBCX010000182.1 GCA_021807465.1 Pseudomonadota bacterium
CCGCCAGCGCCAGCTCGTCCTGACGGACAAAGCCTTGCTCAATCAGCGGGTCGTAGAACTGATGCACCAGCGCCTCCACGGCCAGCCCATCATCCATGCGGTTCATGGCGGCGCGGAAGGCGGCGGAACCGCGCAGCCCCTGGCTGTACCAGGCCACATGCTTGCGCCCCAGGCGCACGCCCGCACCCTCGCCAAAGTAAGAGCGCACGGCGCGGTAATGGTTGAGCAGAATCTCCTTCTGCACGGCCAGGCTGGGGGCGGAAATGGTCTCGCCGGTGGTGAGGTAGTGAATGACCTGGCGCAGGAACCACGGGCGGCCATAAGAGCCGCGCCCGATCATCACCCCATCCGCGCCCGAACGGCGCAGCGCCTCTTCGGCCTTTTGCTCTGTGGTGATGTCACCATTGACAATGACGGGCAGGCGGGTGGCGGCCTTCACATTGGCGATGAAATCCCAATCCGCCACGCCCTCGTAAAATTGCTGGCGGGTACGGCCATGCACGGTGAGCATCTGGATGCCGGATTGCTCCGCGATGCGGGCGAGATTGGGCGCGTTCAGGCTGTTATGGTCCCAGCCCATACGCATTTTCAGCGTCACCGGCACCTCCACGGCGCGGGCTGTGGCTTCCAATATCCGCCCGGCCAGCGCCTCGTCGCGCATCAGCGAGGAACCGGCGAGCTGGCCGATCGCCACTTTTTTCACCGGGCAGCCAAAATTAATGTCGATGAGGTCCGCGCCCAGCCCCACGGCGATTTTTGCCGCCTCGGCCATGGCCTGCGGGTCGCAGCCCGCGAGCTGCACCGAGGACGGCCCGCCGCCCGAGACGACTTCCGCCATGCACAGGGTTTTGCGGTTTTCCCGCACCATGGCCCAGGAGGCGATCATCTCCGAGACCACAAGCCCCGCGCCCTGCTCCTTCACCAGCGCGCGGAAGGGCAGGTCTGTCACGCCCGAAAGCGGGGCGAGAATGACCGGCTGCGACAGGGTGACCTGGTGCTTGCCGCTGCCCAGCGTGATAGGTTTGATCATCGGAGAAAACGCGCTGCTCATGATTTGGGCAAATTACTGCCCCGGCCTGCCGCGCGCAATGTCCTGAATGCACAAAGGTTGACGCTTGGCCATCAGCCCGTACATCTCGCTGCGCGAGGTGAAATATGATGATTCCCCGGATTGGGACCGGTTTTGACGTGCATGCCCTGGTGGAAGGGCGCAAAACAATCATTTGCGGGGTGGAAATCCCGTATGAAAAGGGTTTGGCCGGCCATTCGGATGCCGATGTGGGCATACATGCGCTGTGCGATGCCATTTACGGCGCGCTGGCGGAGGGCGATATTGGCCGCCACTTCCCGCCTACGGAAGATGACTGGAAAGACGCCGACAGCGCCCGGTTTCTGCGCCATGCCGCGGCGCGCATAAAGGCGCGCGGCGGGCGGCTGGCCAATGCAGACATCACCATTATCTGCGAGCGGCCCAAGATAAAGCCCCATGCGGCTTCCATGCAGGCGCGGCTGGCGGAGCTTATGGGCGTGGCGGAGGGGCGCATTTCAGTTAAGGCCACCACCACCGAGCAACTGGGCTTTACCGGGCGCGGTGAGGGTATTGCCGCCCAGGCGGCGGTGATAGTGCTGGTACCGGATGATGAGAAATTTTAACGAAGTTTCAAGAAAACTGCAGTATCACGCCTTGCAGGGGGCCTGGTGTGTAGCAAATTACATCATAGTCAGCAAAATTTCATCGCTGCACTGCGAAATCACGACTGCCGCGCCGGGAATTACTCCCGTATATAATTGCGTCATAGGCTGAGTTTCTCGCCTATTTTCTTGGACGTTTCCTCCCTAAACTTGGCGGCGCATTATTGCGCCGCCTTTTTTTTCGCGCCGCCGCACATCCCGGCAAAGCGCCAGGCCCCCGACCGCCGGTTAAAGCTGCAACAACGCAATATGCGGTTAGCCCGGCCCGCAAGGGCAAGCTAACCGCATGAAAACGCCCACCCGAATATTATCGAGCTAAACCTAGTGCCCCGCGTTGCTGGCCGAGAAATCGGGCGCCAGGCCCGAGGCGGCGAGCTGGCTGGCCAAAGCGGCTTTCAAATTATTGAGGCCCGCGGCGGAGTTGCTCTCGCAACGCGCCACCAGCACGGCCTGGGTGTTGGAGGCACGCAGCAGCCACCAGCCATCCTTGGTGTTCACGCGCACGCCATCCGTGTCGGAAACCTGCTCGCCCGCATCTTTCAGCCGCGCCGCCACTTCCGCCACCACGGCGAATTTACGCTCTTCCGTGCAATCGAAGCGCAACTCCGGCGTGTTGAGCACGGCGGGCAGCGAGGCGCGGAACTGCCCCACGGTGCCAGGTGTGCGGGAGATGACGCCGAGGATGCGCACGGCGGCATAAAGCGCGTCGTCGAACCCGTACCATTTATCGTTATAGAAAATATGGCCCGACATTTCACCCGCCAGCGGCGAGCCAAGCTCGGCCATTTTGGACTTGATGAGCGAGTGCCCGGTTTTCCACATCAGCGGCTTGCCGCCGGCCTTGGCCACCTCGTCGAACAGCACCTGGCTCGCCTTCACATCGGCGATGATGGTGGCGCCGGGGTGGGATTTGAGCACGTCGCGCGCCATGAGGATGAGGAACTGGTCGCCGAACAGGATGTGGCCTTCATTATCCACCAGCCCGATGCGGTCGGCATCGCCATCGAAGGCGATGCCGACATCCGCACCCTCGGCCTTCACGGCGTCGATGAGCTGCTCCAGGTTTTTCGGCACGGTTGGGTCCGGGTGATGGGCGGGGAAGGTGCCGTCGATCTTGGCGTTGAGCACCGTATGCTTGCCGGGCAGCTTCGCCACCAGCTTCATCAGCACATCGCCCGCGGCGCCATTGCCGTTATCCCACACCACATTCAGCTTGCGCTCGCCGTCCCAGTCTTTCAGCATGCGGGCCACATAAGCATCCTGCACGTTTTTCTGCACAACGCTGCCCTTGGTTTCCGGCACCACCTGGCCCGCGGCGGCGCGGGTGCCCAGCTCCTGAATCTGCTTGCCAAAGAAAGGCTTGCTCTTCAGCATCATCTTGAAACCGTTATAATTTGGCGGGTTATGGCTGCCGGTTACCTGCACCGCGCCATCGGCCTTTTCATCGAAAGAGGCGAAATAGAGCATCGGCGTCGGGCCTTCGCCCACATCGACAACATCCGCGCCGCTGGCCATCAGGCCCTTGATGAGGGCGGCCGCCAGCATGGGCGAGGACAGGCGGCCATCGCGCCCCACCGCCACTTTCTTGCCTCCGGCCTCGGCCACCATGGTGCCGAATACGCGGCCAATGGCGAAGGCATCCGCCTCGCCCAGCGTTTCGCCGACAATGCCGCGAATATCGTATTCGCGCAGGCTGCTGGGGGAGAATTTATGGGTGAAGCTCATTTTATCCTCTCAGGCGTTAACGTAGTTCTTCAGGAAGGCGCGCACGGCGGGGCCGAGATCGGGCCGGGCCAGGGCGAAGGCGATTTGCGCTTCCAGAAAGCCCGCCTTGTCGCCGCAATCGAAACGCTTTCCTTCAAATTTCAGCCCATGGAAGGGCGCGTGGCCGATCATCTTGGCCATGGCGTCGGTCAACTGCACCTCGTTGCCGGCGCCGCGCTCCATCCTGGAAAGATAGGTGACCACCTCGGGCAGCAGCACGTAGCGGCCGATGATGGAGAGGTTGGAAGGCGCATTTTCCGGCGCGGGTTTTTCCACCAGCCCGGTCACCTCCACGCGGTCGCCTTCAACCGCGCCGGTTTTAAGAATGCCGTAGCGGTTGGTATGCTCCTTCGGCACCTCGGACACCGCGACTACATTGCCGCCTGTCTCGTTATAAACCTTGACGAGCTGCGCGGTGCAGGGGGTTTCGCTCAGCACCAGATCATCCGGCAGCAAAATGGCGAATGGGTCGTCACCAATGAAGGTGCGGGCACACCATATGGCGTGGCCAAGCCCCAGCGGCACTTGCTGGCGCACGGTGGAGATGGAGCCGGGCGGCATGGCTTCCTCACGCAGCAGGTCCAGCGCCTCGCGCTTGTTGCGCTCGGCCAAAGTGGCTTCCAGCTCGAAGGCAATGTCGAAATGGTCGATAAGGGCGGTTTTGCCGCGCCCGGTGACCATGCAGAATTGCTCGATGCCGGCGGCGCGGGCTTCGTCCACCGCGTACTGAATGAGCGGCTTATCGACGACGGGGAGCATTTCCTTGGGCATGGCCTTGGTTGCGGGAAGGAAGCGCGTGCCCAGGCCCGCAACGGGGAGGACGGCCTTGCGCAAAGGTTTTACCACTTCTTACTCCTTAATCAGCAGCTTGTGTAACGTCCTGCCATGGCACGGCACAGCCGCGCAAGCGCGGGGCCGTTGCAGGCGCCCGCCGGGTTGCGGGGGTGAGAGGACGCGGGTTCATCCGGGCGTGTATGCCGCAATTCCACGGCATATTTGTGGCAGGCGGTTCACGCCGCCCGCCGGCCGATTTCCGCCAGGTTGAAGGGAGTGCTCTGGTAGATTTCGTTAATCCAGTTGCCGAACAGCAAATGGGCATGGCTGCGCCAGCTATTGGCGGGCGGGCGGGACGGGTCATCGCCGGGGAAATAATGCGCCGGGAGCTG
>JAKBCX010000183.1 GCA_021807465.1 Pseudomonadota bacterium
TCGTGTTCGGGCATCTGGTCGCGCGCCAAGACCCGGCGGGCGTGCATTGGTACGAGCCGTTGCGACGCGCCATCTACGCGTTCCACATGCCTTTCTTTTTGTACTTAAGCGGGGTTGTGGCGGTTTACTCCGGGTTCTTACACCGCCGCCGGGCCGAGTTTAGGACCATGGCGGCGGCGCGCGCGCGGCGGCTGCTGGTGCCGTTTCTGGCCATGGGCGTGCTGGTGGTGCTGGGCAAATGTGCAGCGGCGCGGCTGGTATATGTGGATAATGTGCCCTCCAGCCTAGGCGCCGGGCTGCTGGCACTGGTATGGAACACGGGCCAATCCCCTGCCCTCTCTATCTGGTACTTGTTCGTGCTGTTCGTGGTGGGCCTCGCCACGCTTTGGCTGCTGGATGGCCGCGCCGCGCGCCTGCCCTGGCTGCTCGCGGCATCGCTGGTTTTATTCTGGGTGAAGCTGCCCGCCTATCTATATGTTAACCGCGTAGCCTTATTCGCTCCTTTCTTTCTGCTGGGTGCTGCGGCGGGGTTTGCCGGGGCACGGTGGGAGGAATGGATGCATCGCCATTGGCACCGCGCGATGCTGTTATTTGGCGCCGCGCTGGTGGCCGTGGCGCTGGCACCGGCCCGCGCGGGATGGGAGCAAAGGACGATTTTGTTGCTGGCAGGCAGTCTTTCCTTCCCTGCCATTCACGGGTTTTTAAGAGATTTGCGCTTTCCTGCCCTGCAATCGGCGCTTGCGCTACTGGGGCGGTACAGTTTCATGATCTATCTTTTCAATACGCTGTTCATCGGGCTGGCAAAAGGGATTCTTCTTCTTCGCTGGAATTGGAACGGGGTAAATTTTCTACCCTTTGCCACCATGTTGATGAGCGCCGGGCTGATGGGGCCGGTGGCGCTCAAACATTTCGGCTTCAGGCATGTAAAGCGGCTGGACAGGTTGACGAATTGAGTGCCGCGCCATGCCCGGCAATGCCGATATAGCGCGGTTTCTGGCCCGGCTTAACCCGGCTCTGGCAGCAAGTTTTTCAGCGGAGCAGCTTGCCGCCATCGAACTGCATTTTTCCATGCGCAACCGCGCAAACCATGGTTTGGACTGGCGCCACCGCCTAAGGCTGCGGCGGCGGCGCGCTTATGTTGTGGTGCTGGCGGGCTGGGATAGCAGCGATTAAGGCTGGAAATAACCCCCATATCGCGGCTGGTACATTTCGGCATCCACGTGGCCAGATTTTTGATGGGCTGCGGTATCCACACGCGTGAGCACCGTGCCGGCCAGCACCACACCGGCCTCGCGCAGCAAGGTTATGGCGGCGGCAACCACACGGCGCGGGGTAGCGCCCCAGCGTATGCAAAGCAGCGCGGAATCGGCCTGTCGGGCCAGCACACGGCCTTCCGCCAAAGCGAAGATAGGCGGCGCATCGATGAGGATGACATCGAACTCCTCACGCAATTCAGCAAGCCATTGCGGCAAGGATGGAGAGAGAAACAGCGGCAGCGCGGATTTGGCTTGCGTGCCGGCGGGCATGATGCGCGCGCCGCTTAGCGTATCGGTGATGATAATCTCTTCGCGCGTGGCCAGCCCGGCGAGGTAATCAGTCAGCCCCTTGGCGCCGCCTGTGTTAAAGAGCGGGTCGAAACTGGGTTGGCGTATATCGCCATCCATAGCCAGTACGCGCAGGCCAGAAGCGGCCAGGGCACGGGCAAGCGCGATGGAGAGCGTTGTTTTGCCCTCGCCGGGGCGGGCGGCGGTAATGGCGATAATGCGGCATGGCCCGCCGGTTAGGCCCAGCCCGGTACGCAAGGCGCGCAACTGCTCGGCATAGAGCGAGAACGGCACTTCCAAAGCCGCTGTGTAAGGCCGGGATGTTTCAGGAATCAGCGCGTGGCAGGGTAGCCCCGTGAGGGTAGAAATTTCTATGCCTGACCGCAACGAGATATCCAGCGCATCGCACAGCCCCGCCAGCAGCAGCCCACCACACAGGCCCAACAGCGCGGCGGCGGCAAGAATGAGTGCGCGATGCGCCGAACCAGGGCTGGCGGGTATGGCGGCAGAAGAAAGGATGCGCGCATCGGGGCGTGTGAGCGAGGCATCCTGGGCAAGCTGGCCAGCTTGTTGCGTCATAGCGCGCAGCATGTCCTGCCCGGCTTCGGCACGTTGCTCCAGCGCGCGTATAGGCGCGGATTCCTCGTCCTGCGATTGTTCCTGAGTCTGGGCTATTTTTAACGCTGTTTGCAGCGTGGCAATTTGCGCCTCGTCGGCAGCAAGATCGGCGCGGGCCGCGTCCAGCTCGCGGCTGGCCTCGGCGTTAATCTCGTGGCTTATGGCGGCAAGCTGGCTGCGCGCGGCCAGCAGCGCCGGGTAGTTGGGGCCATATTGCGCGGCGAGTGATTCAACTTGCGCTGCGAGGTCGGCCTGCTTCTGGCGCAGCGGCAAAAGGTTGGGTGCAATGGCGGCATTGGCGGCGGCGGCATCGCCCCCGGCAGCGGCCGCGTGCAGCCGGGCCTGCTGCATTGCCATATCCGCCTGGGCCTGCACCAAGGCGGCGGCCAGGCGGCTGACTGTTTCAGTGGTCAGGCTGGCTTGCGCGCCTTGCACCAGCCCGGCCTTCGCGCGGGCCTTGGCAAGCCGCGCCTCGGTGGCATCCAGTTGCGCCTGCACATCGGCGGAATGTTTTTCCAGCCAATTCTGCGCATCGGTCAGCCTGGCAAAAGATTGATCGCGCTCATGGTCCAGATAGAGCTGCATGGCGAGGTTGGCGGCGTTGGCGGATAATTCCGGGTCGCGGCTGGAGAAGGAGACGGTGAGGATACGTGAGCCGGGCAGCACGTTCACCGATAAAGCGCGCTGCACATGTTGCGCTAGGGCATTGGGCGTATGCGGCTTGACGAGCAAAAGCCGCGCCAGCAGGCCGCGCCGGCGCAGACTGGGGTTAAATTCCGGCACGGCGGCCAGGTTGAGGCGCTGCGCGATCTGCTGCGCGGCGGGCAGGCTGGTGATAATCTCGGCTTGGCTGGCAGTCAGCTCATCCTCGCTGGCGGCATCTTGCGGGATGCTGGCATTATCGCCGGGCACCCCGGCGCTTTCGGGCGCGTAGAGCACAATGCCGGTGGCGGTATAAAGCGCCGGGCGTGTGAGCAATATGGCCAAGGCAATAAAAGGCACGCCCAGGCTGCATGCCAGCACCAGCCGCCAGCGCCGCCGGAAGACCAGAAGCTGGTCTGCCAAGGGCAGGCCTGCGGGCGGGGCAAGACTGGGCAGAATTAGATTCATGCCCGCAAGAATAGTAATATTTTATTAAATTATCAATCTATGGTTGTGGGTACGGGAAAACCCAGGGCCGCCTGCCCTGCGCGGCGCGGTCTGTTTCCAGGCGCACGCGGCGCGGGGTAATCCAGGCCGCGATGGCACCATTCCGGTAGGTGGCCAGCCGGTCTATGGTAGGTACGGGGCAAGGTGGCATGATAATGGGTGCCACGATGAGCCGGGCAGGCAGGCATACATGCGCCGTGGTGTACCAGGCGCGGCCCACTTGGCAGGACTGGCCCGAGCATTGCGCCTGCACCGGCCTTACATTCCCCCAAACCGATTGCCATTGTTGCAGCACAAAATGGCTGGCATGGGGCTGAGCTATAACAAAAACCTTGCCACCGCCGCGCATGGCGATGAGTTTGGCATCGGCGGAAACCAGCACATCGGGCGGGCGGGCGGCGAAGGCCACGGCCAGCCCTAGCGCCATGGGTAGCAGCCCCGCGAGCCGAGCCTTGGAGCGCCAAATGCACAGCCAAGCCAGCCCGGCGGCAATAAGCAATATGGCGGTAACCGGCATGGGCGGAATGCGCAGCATGGCATCTGGCCAGGCGGCGATGCGCGCGGTGAGCAGGATGACGAGCTTTATGCCCCACCCCATGGGAATAAGCGCCAGCGCCGCCAAATGCAGCGGCATGAGCGCCAGCGCGATCAGCCCCCAGGGTAGAATCCAGAACCCGGTAAGCGGCACGGCGATGAGGTTGGCGGGAATCCAGTAAGGCTGGATTTGCTGGAACTGGTAGGCGGCAAACGGCATTGAGGCGCCGCCCGCGAGCAGGCTGGTATAAGCTAGCCCCGCCACATGGCGAACCGCGCCGCTTACCCTGGTATGCGGGCCAAAAGCGGCACCGCGCACCGCCGCATAGCCGGTGATGAGCGCCGCCACGGCGGAAAAGCTCATCTGGAAACTGGCGGAGAGGATGAGTTCGGGGCTGGCCAGCAGCAATACCAGCGCCGCCAGAGCCAAGCCGCGCAACGAGAAAGCCCGCCGCCCCACCGCCACGCCCAGGGTGGCGAGCGAGGCCATGGTAAGGGCGCGCAGAATGGGCAGGTGCGCGCCTGTAAGCGCGGCGTACCCAGCCCCGCCCAGCAGGGCCAGAATGGCGGCGATGGTTTTCGCCGGCAGATGCAGGGCCAGGGATTCGCTGCGCGTAAGCAGCCAGCGTGTAACGGCAAATACCAACCCCATGATGATGCCGACATGCAGCCCTGCCACGGCGAGGATATGCGCCAGGCCGGCGGCGATGAAATTCCGCCGGATTTGCGGCGGCACGGATTGCTCATCACCAGTAAGCAGGGT
>JAKBCX010000184.1 GCA_021807465.1 Pseudomonadota bacterium
AAGCCAGAATTGCCAATCCGAACCGCTTCATGCTGCCCTCCAGTTTGGTGCCCGTCTTGCCCCGCAAGCGGCGCGCTGGCAAGCATGGGCGGTGTGAAACGCGCTTTGCCCCTGCTGCTTTTTCTGGCCGCCGCCTTGCTGCTGCGCCTGCCCGTGCTGCACCGCTCGGTGCTGGACTGGGATGAGAGCCTGTATTTCCTCATGGCCCAGGCTTGGCGGGCCGGGCATCTGCCCTACACCACCATCTGGGACAATAAGCCGATTGGCATCTACGCCATATTCGCAGCGTTCCAGAGCATTATTCCCGGTGTGGCGGCTATTAGGGTAGCCACGGCCTTATGCGTGGGGCTGCTGGCTTCCACCTGCTTCCGCATTACGGAAATTCTCACCCGTACCCGTGCCGCCGCCTGGGTAACGGGCTGGCTGGTGGTTATCGGCTCGCTCTCTAATGACGGGCTTTCGGCTAATACCGAGCTATTTATGGCAGCTGGCACGGCGCTGGCGGTGCTGGCCGTGCTGGCCGAGGCACCCGCCTGGCTGGCCGGGTTGGCCCTGGGCTGCGCCTTTATGATTAAGTACGTGATGGCGCCGGAGGCGCTGTTTGTGCTGCTGCTGCTGTACCACAGGCGCGGCTTTGCCGCCGCCGCCAGTGCCACCATGGCGGCCGCGCTGCCAGTGCTGGCCACTGCCGGGCTTTACGCCGCCGCGGGGCAATTACCGCTATGGTGGCAATGCAGCGTGGTGAGCAATTTACGCCGCGCCATTGCCACACCGCCCAACCCGGACGCGCTGCAATGGGCGCTGGCCCAGCAATTCTGGCGCTGGGGGCCGCTTTACCTTACGGCCGCGGCCATGGCGCTGGCGGCGCGGCGGCGGAGCTTTACCAGCAATTTCTCGCTGCTCTGGCTGCTGGGCGCGCTTATTGGCGCGGTTTCGGCGCGGTTTTTCTACGACCATTATTTTCTGGAGTGCCTGCCGCCGCTTTGCGTGCTGGCGGGCTGCGCCTTTGCCCGGCTGGCGCCCGGCGGGGTGGTGCGCGATTTGCTGCTGCTCTTTCTGCTGCCCTTGCCGCTTTATGCCGGGTTTACCGCGCTGCGCTACGCCACGGGGCCGGATGTGCCGGCGGAAGTGGCCGCCAGCCTGAAGGCGGCGGACGCGCAAAGCCTGTATGTGTTCGACTACCAGCCCATTATCTACGCCCTTGCCGGCCTTACCCCGCCCACGCGCTTCGTGCTGCCCTCGGAACTGACCAAGCTAACCCTGCCGGGTGTGGCCGGGGTGCACCCGCTGGCGGAGGTGCGGCGCATTTTGGATGGAAAGCCGCAATATATTGTGCGCCGAGACCCGCCGCCGGGGCCGAAAACGGGGAATATGGCTGTTTATGCCGTGCTGGATGCGGCACTGGCCTCGCGCTACCGGCTGGTGAGGAGATGGCCGGGGGTGGCGGTGTATGAGCGGCGGTAGGGGATTTGGGGGGGAAGCTGACGGTCCGCTTACAAGTGCGTCCAAAGGTGATAAAAGACATTTTTACCGGGCTTTCGCGTTACTTAAGTCACTACAAAATTGATGCTTTGCTAATGGTGCATAATTCGTAAACTGTGCACCATATCCGGCGCCGAATCTATTTTCGGGTAAGCCCAAAGCCTTTGGTGAAATTTATGATAAAAGGAAAGTCCACCCTGACAGGAGTCATATATGGACAAACATCGCAAACTGGTCATTTTGGGCCTGAACAAATTACTATCCCAAAATCTCATTTCGCTCACGCCCACAAAGGGTGAGGCGAAAAGCGGTTACATTTTCGCCGAACTGGCAGGCCACTCGTCGGTCGTTATGTGGCAGGACATCGGCCATGACGAAATTCGAATCTCGGTTTGGTGGAAATACGCCCATAACAAGCATCCGCACGCCAACTTGACGGGTGCATCACAAGAGAAGTTCAACACATCAAAGCCTCTGTGTCGAAGCACACACTATCCCAAATTCATTGGGGTTGCGGTAAGTGCGTGGCTTGAACGGAAAACGGGCAAGTATCTACAGGGGCACGGCCACGACCGCCTTTTTGCAATTTATACCCGCAAAGGAGAACAGTCTGCACTTGCCGCATTGCCCGAAGTCGCTCCGCAGGGCTACGCAGCCGAAAGTCAGCTCCAAATGTGATTGTAAATTATGCACCAATCACCGTCCGCTTTTGAGCATAAAGGAAAAGCACTTGAATGCCTGGGTTGGGTCGTAACCAGCCCCCTACCCCGCCAGCACAGCCTCCAGCCGTAAATACGCCGCCTCGGCCGTCTCGGCCACGCGGCGTACCTCCTCATTCTCGAAAAACCGTTGCGCGCGCAGCGCGGCTAGTGTGGCGGGCAAGCCTTGGGCGCGCAGCATGGTTCCTAGCTGGGCTAGTTTCTCCGTGGTTTCGCCGCTCATGGTCTGCGGGCCTATAAAAGCCAGACCGGCCTTGGTGCCCACGGCCCAGCAGCGGCGGGCGCGGTAGGTGGCGCCGCCGGTCATGTGCAGGGTCATTTCCTCTGGCAGGGGGATTATGGCGCCCAGATCGACCAGCACGCCGGCGGCGGATTCGTCGAGCACCAGGCAATTATATACGCTCTGCCCGCCATCGGCGCTGCTGACGATTTTGGCGCTTTTAATAACCGGCAGGCGCAGCGCGCCGCGCCGTTCCTCCAACACGGCCGGTGCTGGGGCGTGCTGCACCATGGCGGATGATGCGGCCTGGGACGGCCTCTCGTGGATTTGGTTCTGCAACATGGGCGGCGCCTTGGCTGAATTGGTGGCGCCCATGGTCGCGCAAACTCGTTAACAACCGCTCAACGGGCGGCGTTGATATAGGTCAATGAATGAAGCGCCCCTTACCTGTAGCGCGGCCGGAGACTCACCCGGAGCCCAGACCATGGCGCTGCTAGACCTTGAAGCCCTCCGCCGCACCCCGCTTGTGACCAGCCCGTTTAGCTACGTTGTGGTGCCGGGTTTTGTACCGCGCGAAGCCGCCCAAGCCATGCGCCAGGACTTCCCTGAAATTCCTTATGCGGGCCTGCTGCCGCTGGAGGCCACCTCGCCCGGCCCGGGCTTTAACGCGCTGGTTAAAGAATTGACCGGCCCGGCGCTTACAGCCTGCTTTGCTGAAAAATTCGGGCTGGACCTAACCGGCCGCCCCATAATGGTTACGCTGCGCGGCCGCACCCAGGCACGCGATGGGCGCATCCATACCGATAGCGAGGCCAAGCTCATTACCGCGCTCATCTATTTTAATGAAGGCTGGGAGAGCCAGGGCGGGCGGCTACGCCTGCTGCGCGGGCCGGATGATATTAACGACATGGTGGCTGAGGTGCCGCCGGAGCTGGGCACGCTTATTGCGTTCCGGCGCAGCGGCAATTCCTATCATGGGCACGAGCCGCATATTGGCGTGCGGCGCTCGGTGATGGTCAACTGGATGAACTCGGGCCTCGCGGCGCAGCGCGAGCTTATGCGGCACAGGCTCTCGGCCCAGGCCAAGCGGATTTTGCAATATGATTGACGCCGCCTGCGCTGAAACACATTTACGCGCCGCGCTGAGCCAGGCGCGGGAGGAGCAGGCACCCTACCGCCACTGGCGCCTGCGCGGCGCCCTGCCGGCGGCGGTGATAGAAGCCATAACCACCCTGCCCGTGGCCCCGCCCGCTATTGATGACACGTTGGGAAGGCGCGAGACGCATAATGCCACACGCTATTTCCTGACCGGGCAAAACTGCCCCGCCCTGGCCGAAGCCCTGCAAAGCCGCGCAATGGTGGCGGCGCTTGAGCAGACATGCGGGGCCTCGCTACAGGGGAGCTATTTGCGCCTGGAATATTGCCAGGACCAGGATGGATTCTGGCTGGAGCCGCATACCGATATTGGCGCCAAATTCTTCACCGCGCTTATATACCTTGGCGACCCGGCGCCGGGCGAGGAATGGGGCACGGATATTTACACCACCCCCATGGAACATGCGGGGACAATTCCGTACCGTTACAATGAGGGGCTGATTTTTATCCCCGCTGAAAATACCTGGCACGGTTTCATCCGGCGTAAAATCAGCGGAGTGCGGCGCACGCTCATCATCAATTACGTAACGCCGCAATGGCGCGCGCGGCACGAGCTGGCTTTTCCCGCCCAGCCTGTTTGCTTGTAACGCCCCCGCGCGGCGAAGCACTGAAATTAGCTTCCGCCTTGCATTTTGTTCCAGAGAACGCCGAAAACCCAGCCCATGATATACCCAAATGCCGCCGTTAACCCCACCAGGACAGCGGCAGTCCCTATATTAAACGGCTCCACGGCGTAAACTGGTTTTATGAAATGCATCCAGAAGATGAAATCGATAAGAGGCTGTGCGAGGCCGATTGCAACAATTACAGCCCAAGCAAGGTGCAAACCACCGGTTAAACAGCCCACAATAAGCCCAATCCGCGATGGGCAAACCCTGGTTGTCATGGCTATCTCCATTTAAGGCACTGCTGGGCGGCCGCTACGGAAGACTTGCGAAACACAGCTGAGCATATAGTACCGCCGGCACCTTATTCCAGCCTTCCGGCCTCGGCTGGCTCGGCGTGCCCACAGGTTGCGCGG
>JAKBCX010000185.1 GCA_021807465.1 Pseudomonadota bacterium
CCTTGTCACCGGGCAATCTATCGATGTGCGGGTGAATGACCGTGGCCCGAACATTCCGGGGCGTATCCTTGCTGTAACGCCGCGCGTGGCGCGCATGCTCAATTTCCCGGCGGGCGGCGTGGTCGAGGTTCAGGTCGCGCTCAACCGGCCCCTTTCCATGCAGCTTGCCAGCTTGCTGGGCCAGGGGCCAAAACTTACCGCCGCGCCCGTTGCCGGCATTACCGCGCAGGCGCTGGGCGCGCCGGGCAGCGGGGCAGAAGGCGCCGCGCAGCAAATTGGCCCCGCAGCCCAATCCAGCGGCGGCATTCAAAACGTAACCTTGCCCGGCACCATCACCCAGGGCGCTCCAGCCCCTGGCCCGCTTTACGTGCAAATCCCCGGCTTTGGCTCGGTTAGCGATGCGTTCCGGGCCATGGCCAGAGTACCAAATGTAGAGGCACGGGTGGTGCCGCAGGCAGGCGGCGACCGGCCCTATTGGGCTGTGAATATCGGCCCCTACCATTCCGTGGCCGATGCCGATGCGGCCCTGCGGCAAGTTCTGTCCTACGGCATCTCCGACCCGGAAATCATTGTTAGATGACGGCGCGGCATGGTCTCTTCATCACGCTGGAAGGCGGCGAAGGGGCTGGCAAATCGACCGCCGCTCAGGGGCTGAAGGCGGCGATGGAGGCTGAGGGGCAGAGCGTGCTGCTCACCCGCGAGCCAGGCGGCACGGCGGGGGCGGAAGCCATACGCACCCTGCTGCTAGGCGATGTGCCGCTGGTCCCGCTGGCCCAGACCATGCTGCATTTCGCTGCCCGCGCCGACCATGTGGAACGCATTATCCGCCCGGCGCTGGACGAGGGCAGGGTGGTTATCTGCGACCGCTTTTACGACTCCACCATGGCGTATCAGGCTTTCGGCCTTGGAGTGCCGATGGAATCCGTCGCGGCACTCATCCGCCTCATCGATCTCCGGCCGGACATCACCTTCCTGCTCGACCTTCCCGAGGAACTGGCCCGCGCCCGCGTGGCCAGCCGCGCTGGTGCCACGGACCGGTACGAGGCGATGGGCGCGGATTTCTTCGCCCGGGTTATCGCAGGTTTCCACAGTATCGCCGCCGCCCAGCCGGGCCGCTTTACCCATATTAACGCCGCCACCACGCCGGAACAGATTGTGGCGCAGATGCGCGCCGCTATCCGCGCCAGGGCAGGGCGCTGATGCCCCCGGAACCACGCGCCAACCCGCATTTTACCGGGCATGAGGCCGCCATTGCGGCACTCTACCACGCCGCCATGTCTGGCCGGCTGCATCATGGCTGGCTGTTCACCGGCCCGCCCGGCATTGGCAAGGCCACGCTGGCTTACCGCTTCGCCCGCTGGCTGCTGGCAGGAGGGCAAAGCACCGATCTCTCCACGTCCGAATCCGCGCCGCTATTCCGCCGCGTGGCCGCCGGCACGCACCCGGACCTCTTCACAGTGGAACGCCGGATGAACGAGAAGACGGAGAAGCTACAAAGCGAAATCGTCATCGCCACCATCCGCGAGGCAAACGCCTTCATGCGCTTAACGCCCGCCGAGGGCGGCTGGCGCGTGGTGATTATAGACGGCGCCGAGGACATGAACTCCAACACGGCCAACGCCCTGCTAAAAATGCTGGAAGAGCCGCCGCCACGGGCCATATTGCTGCTTACCTGCGCCACGCCGGGCCGCTTGCTGCCCACCATACGCAGCCGCTGCCGCGTTCTGCCCATGGCCGCCCTCACCGATGCCGATATGCAAACCCTGCTCGCCGATTATGCGCCGGAGCTGGGGCAGGGCGAGCGCGCCCGGCTTATCGAGCTGGCCGAGGGCAGTATCGGCACGGCGCTCTCACTGGCGGCGGAAGGCGGCATCGCCCTGGCAGCCCTGGTGGACGAGGCGCTGGATGCCCCAGTGCCGCCCGCCCGCGCCCAGGCCATGGCCGACACCATTGCCCGCACAGTGGAAGGGGTGGACAAGTTCGAGACCTTCTTCGCCCTGCTGCGCGCCCGGCTTGCCGCCCGCACAAGGCAGGCCGCCAGGGCAGCGGGCGCGCCAAACCTTGCCGGAGCCGTTTCGCTCTGGCAGGAGTTCGGCCGCATGGAGCGCGAGGTTCTCGGCCTCAATCTCGATAAACGCGCGGCTGTCATCGTCGCGCTCACGCAGTTGCACAGGTCATGAAGAAGCAAAGTTTTTACATCACCACGCCCATTTACTACGTCAACGGCGCGCCGCATCTCGGCCATGCCTATACCTCCACCGCGGCCGATGTTCTGGCCCGCTGGAACCGGCTGGAAGGGCACGACGTGTTCTTCCTCACCGGCACGGATGAGCACGGGCAGAAGGTGGAAGCCGCCGCCCGCCTGGCTGGTATTCCGCCCCAAGAGTTCACCGATCGCGTCTCCGCCGATTTCCAGGACATGGCGCGGGTGATGAACATCTCGAATGATGATTTCATCCGCACCACCGCGCCGCGCCATAAATTAGCCGCGCAGGCTATCTGGCGGAAATTGCAGGATAATGGGTTTATCTATCTCAGCGCCTACGAGGGCTGGTACGCGGTGCGCGACGAGGCCTTTTACGATGAGGAGGAAACCGAGCTGAAGCCGGATGGCACGCGCATCGCCAAGGCCAGCGGCGCGGCTGTGGAATGGGTGGTCGAGCCGAGTTATTTCTTCAAACTCAGTGCCTTCCAAGACAGGCTTCTGGCATTCTACGAGGAAAACCCCGGCTTTATCGCGCCCCAGGCCAAGCGCAACGAGGTCGTGTCCTTCGTCAAATCCGGCCTGCGCGATCTCTCCGTCTCACGCACCTCGTTCTCCTGGGGCATTCCCGTGCCGGACGATGAGAAACACGTGATGTATGTGTGGCTGGACGCGCTGGTGAATTACCTTACCGCCGTGGGCTACCCTGATGAATCCGCTGCAAAATTCCATTACTGGCCGGCCAGCCTGCATCTGGTTGGCAAGGAGATTATCCGCTTCCACGCCATTTACTGGCCGGCCTTCCTCATGGCCGCCGGGCTGCCTCTGCCAAAGCGCGTTTTCAGCCATGGCTGGTGGACGGTTGAGGGCGAGAAGATGAGTAAGTCCCTCGGCAATTTCATCGATGTGCGGCCGCTGGTGGAGGAACTTGGGCTGGACCAGCTGCGCTACTTCATGCTGCGCGAAGTGCCGTTTGGGAATGATGGTGATTTCTCGCGCAAGGCGCTGGTGGGCCGCATTAATTCGGACCTCGCCAATGGGCTGGGCAATCTGGCGCAGCGCACGCTCTCCTTCATCGCCAAGAATGCGGGCGGTGCCGTGCCGCCGAAGGGCGCGTTGCACGAGGCCGATTTAACATTGCTGGCACTAGGCGCGGAGCTGCCGGAGAAGGTGAGGGCGGCCGTCAACCGCCTGGCCTTCCACGAGGCGCTGCTGGAAATCTGGCGGCTTATCAGCGCGGCGGATGGGTATATTGACGCCCAAGCGCCCTGGAGTTTGCGTAAGACTGACCCCGTGCGGATGAATTCCGTGCTTTACACGCTCTGCGCCACGCTGCGCAGCATTGGCGTAGTGCTGCAACCCTTCATGCCCTCCAGCGCGGCTAAATTGCTTGACTATCTGGGTGTTGGCGCGGATCGTTCGCTGGCCATACTAGAAGCCCCGCTGGCCGAGGCCACGCCACTCCCGGCGCCCTCTGGCCTGTTTCCTCGCATTGTGGAGGAGCAGAATGCTGATCGATAGCCATTGCCATCTGGACTACTTCAACCAGCCCGGCGAGGTGGAAGAAGTGGTGGCCCGCGCCGTGGCGGCGGGGGTAGCGGAGATGGTGACGATTGGCGTAACCTTCGAACAGAGCAAGCAAGCCATTGACATTGCAGAAAAATTTTATAATGTCTGGGCAACGGTGGGCATCCACCCCAACCATGCCGGAGATGTTCTGCCAGTGGTGGAGCCAGAGGCCCTGGCGGCACTAACCGCGCACCCCAAGGTCATCGGCATTGGTGAGTCAGGGCTGGATTATTTTTACGACCATGCGCCGAAAGAGGCGCAGGCCGAGAATTTCCGCGCCAATATCCGCGCCGCGCAACGCTCCGGCCTGCCGCTTTGCATCCACACGCGCGATGCCGATGACGACACGATCCGCATTCTGCGCGAGGAACGGGCAAGGGGCGGGCATTTCGACTTTCTGCTGCATTGCTTCTCCTCGGGGCTGGAACTGGCCCAGGCGGCGGTGGAAATGGGCGGGTATATCTCCTTCTCTGGCATGCTGACCTTCCCCAAAGGGCAGAATGTGCGCGATGCGGCGGCGCAAGTGCCACTGGACCGCCTGCTGGTGGAAACCGACGCCCCCTACCTTGCCCCCGTGCCGCTGCGCGGCAAGCGCAACGAGCCGGCCTATACCGTCCATACGGCAAAGGTTTTGGCGGAAATCAAAGGCTTGTCTGAAGATACGATAGCGGCGCAAACAACGCGCAATTTCCGCACCTTGTTCAAGAAGGCGGCATGAAGCTCATTCTGCTCGGCACAAGCGGCTCGGCCGGGATGCCGCAGATTGGCGGCCCGGATGGACGCGGTGATTGGGGCAAAAC
>JAKBCX010000186.1 GCA_021807465.1 Pseudomonadota bacterium
GCCTTCCACAAAATGCTGCAACGTGCCCACCCCGCCCGAGGCAATAACCGGCACGCGCACGGCGGCGCAAATACGCCGCAGCAGCTCCAAATCAAAACCCTGGCCCGTGCCGTCGCGGTCCATCGAGGTCAGCAATATCTCGCCAGCCCCCAGGCTCTCCACTTCCCTGGCCCACTCAATCACGTCGCGCCCCGTATTGGTGCGCCCGCCATGGCTGAACACTTCCCATTTGCCGGGGGCCGATTGCCGCGCATCAATCGCCACCACAACGCATTGGCTGCCGAATTTCTCTGCCCCCTCGCGCACCAGTTCAGGCCGCGAAAGTGCGGCGGAATTCACCGAGCATTTATCCGCCCCCGCCAGCAGCAGCCGGCGCATATCGGCCACGCTGCGTATGCCCCCGCCCACGGTTAGCGGCAGAAACACGCGCTCGGCGGTGCGGTGGACTACATCCAGAATCGTGTCGCGATTATCCGAGCTTGCGGTAATGTCGAGAAAGGTCAGCTCATCGGCCCCTGCCGCATCATACACGGCGGCCTGTTCCACCGGGTCGCCCGCATCGCGGAGGCTGACAAAATTCACCCCCTTCACCACGCGCCCGTCCTTCACATCAAGGCAGGGAATGACACGCAACTTTAACATGCGGCCAGCGCCTCGCGCGGGGTGAGAGAGCCATCATACAGTGCGCGCCCTAGAATCGAGCCTTCCAGATTCGGCTGCTGCGCGCTGGCCGCTTTCAGCGCGATAATATCCGCCACCGAGGCCACGCCGCCCGAGGCAATAACCGGCAGCCTCACCGCAGCGGCCAGGGCTTTTGTCTCGGCAATGTTCAGCCCGGTCTTCATGCCATCGCGCGCAATATCGGTGTAGATAATCGCGGCAATACCCGCGTCCTCAAAACGCCGCGCCAGTTCCGTTGCCGGAATATCCGAGGTCTCGGCCCAGCCTTCGGTCGCCACCATGCCGCCCTTGGCATCAATTCCCACCGCCACGCGGCCGGGGAACAGCTTTGCGCCCTCGCGTACCAGTTCCGGGTTCTTCGCCGCGGCGGAGCCGAGAATCACGCGCGTAATGCCCGCCTCCAGCCAGGCTTCCATCTGTGCCAGCGTGCGTATGCCGCCGCCAAGCTGCACGGGGATTGTAACATTGGCGAGAATCGATTTCACCGCCGCCTCGTTCACCGGTTTGCCGGCAAAGGCGCCGTTTAAATCCACCACATGTACCCAATGGAATCCGGCCTGCTGCCACGCCGCCGCCTGCGCGCCAGGGTCGGTGCCAAACACGGTGGCCTGGTCCATCTCGCCGCGCAGCAGCCGCACGCAGGCGCCGTCTTTCAAATCAATGGCGGGGTAAAGCGTCAGGGTCATTTCAGGCTCTTATAGTAAAAATGTCCGGCAATCGCGTGCCCTTTAACCCAGGCATAGGCGGGGTGTGTGCCCCAGCGGACAAAGCCCTCAGATTCGTAAAGCGAGATAGCGCCTTTTTGCGTCTCCCGCACATCCAGGTTGAGCACGCGGAAGTTCAGCGCCCGCGCCCGTTCCTCGGCCTTGCGCAGAATTACCCGCGCCAGCCCGTGCCCGCGCGCGTAAGGCGCCACAAAATGATGCATCAGATGCACGGAATGCGCCTGCGCCTCGTTATTGCGCGAGGGCTTCTGCAGTTGCGCCGCGCCATACACAATGCCGTCCATGCGGCCCACGACCAGCTCGCGTTCCGGCACAAGCGATACGCCGCGCATATATTGTTCCATGGTCTCGCGCTTGGGCGCCTTCACCCAGCCGAATCCGCCGCCATCCAGTATGGCAGCCGTGGCGGCTTCGGCCAGGGCATGAATATCGGCCTCATCCGTGAAGCTTTCGACGCATTCGGCGGATATGGTCTGGGGCGGGGGCAGGGCATTAGTCACGGCTGCGTCTTGGCGCCATTGCGCCGCGTAATCAAGCGCTAATCGCGCCCCGGCGGTAGGCGCAGCATGTCATTCCACTGCGCGGGGCTAAGCCGCTTATACCAGTCCATATGCGTGGCGGTGGAGAGAAAAAATCTCTGCCCCTCTGGCACGCCCAGGCAGGCCGCCAGATGCGCGGCATGGCGCGGCGGTATTACAGTGTCGTGCCCGGCATAAATAATAAAGGTGTCAGCCCCCTTGCCCGCCAGGGCGGCGCAGGAATCGTAATCCGTGCCATCCAGCGCCAGCAGCAGGCGCGCGGGCACAAAGGGGTAGCGCTCCTGCGCCACCGCGCTCATGCGGTCCCAGGGCACAAACAGCAGCACGCGCTGCGCCCCGCCCGGCTTGGCCGCCTGAGCCGCAATACCCGCACCCAGCGAGTTACCCGCCACGAAAAGCGGCCCAGGGTAACGCTGCCCGGCCAGCCTCGTGGCCGCCACGGCATCGGCAATCACGCTGTTATGGGTGGGGGCCTGCCCGGCGCGGAAGTCAAAACCCCGGTACTCCGGCAGCACCACGCGCCAGCCACGCGCGGCAAAATAGGGGGCGTAATCCTGCGCTGCCTGCCAAGCCTGCTCGTCATTGCCGTGGAAGAACACCACGGTCCCGCGCGGCGTACCGGCGGGTTGCACCAGCCAGCCCAGTTGCGTGCCATTAGCATCGTTAAAATGGGCATAGGGCAGGGGCGCTACATGCGGCGGCAGATTAGTGCCGACATAAAGCAGCCTGTTCTGCGCCAGCAGCAGCGTGGCGCAGACACCCGCATAGCTCAGCCCGGCCACAAGCAGCAGCCGCCAGAAAACCCGCCGCGCCCGGCTCACGGTTCCCAGGCGAGGAAATTGCCGAGAATGGTGAGGCCGACCTGCTGGCTCTTCTCGCTATGGAATTGCGTGCCGGCCTTGTTGCCGCTGGCCACCATGGCCACCACCTCGCCGCCATAATCGGTGGTGGCGATAATCTGGTCCGCCCGCCCGCCGCGTAGTGCGTAGGAATGCACGAAATACGCATGGTCGCCCGGCTTCAGCCCGTTCAGCAGCGGATGCGACCCAGGCTCAAACCGCAGCTCGTTCCAGCCCATATGCGGCAGGCGCAAATCGCCCACCTCCATGCGCGCAATCTCGCCCCGCACCCAGCCAAACCCCGGGGTTACCCCATGCTCCAGCCCGCGCTCGGCCATAAGCTGCATACCCACGCAAATGCCCAGAAACGGCGCGCCCCGCGCCACACGTTCCAGCATCGCCTCTTCCAGCCCATCCACCGCCTTCAGCCCGGCGGCGCAATCGGCAAAGGCGCCCTGGCCGGGCAGCACAATGCGGTCAGCCCGCGCCACCAGCTCGGGGGTGGAGGTAATCTGCACGTCAGCCTTTAGCCCGCGCTGCTCCGCTGCAAGCTGAAGCCCCCGCGCGGCGGAGGCGAGGTTGCCGCTCTTATAGTCGATAACAGCAACCAGCATCGTGGTTACAGCGCGCCCTTGGTCGAGGGAATTTCGCCCGCGATGCGCGGCTCAAGCGCCACGGCTGCCCGCAACGCCCGCGCGACGGATTTGAAGCACGCTTCCGCCACATGGTGCGCGTTATGCCCGGCCCGCTGGTTAACATGCAGGTTGAACAGCCCGTTACCAGCCAGCGCGCGGAAAAATTCCTCGATGAGCTGCGTGTCCATCTGCCCCAGCATCGGGCGCTCGAAATTCACGTTCCACACCACGAAATTGCGGCCGGAAAGGTCGATGGCGGCTTCCACCAGCGTCTCATCCATCGGCACCACGGCATGGCCGAAGCGCTGGATCCCGCGCTTGTCGCCCAGCGCATGATGGAAGGCGAGTCCGAGTAGAATCCCGCAATCCTCCACCGTATGGTGCGCGTCTATATGCAAATCGCCCTTGGCGCGCAGCGTCAGGTCGAACAGCCCATGCCGCCCGAAAGCGGAGAGCATGTGGTCCAGATACCCCACACCGGTCTCGATGTCGGTTTTACCCGTCCCATCCAGGTCGATGCGGAGGGAGATGTCCGTTTCGGACGTTTTGCGGCTGAGTTCGGCTAAACGTGTCATGCGCCGTGCCTACAACAATGCGCGGTGTTTCGCAAAAGAAAGGGGGCGGTTTGCGCCGCCCCCTCTCAGCTCCGTTTGCGCCCTGGCCTTACGCCACGGCAAACTGGTTCAGCTCTAGCCGGCGGCGTATGGCAACCGGCACCTGGCGCGCGGATTTGGCGCGGGGCAGGTCCATCTCCATAACCGGGGTCTCCGGCGCGGTGCGTTCATCCCAGTTATGGAAGTGCATCCGGTCCACATTATCCACGAAGCTTTCCGCCTGCACGCCTTCGGCCAGTAGCAGCTCGTGGGTTTGCAGCTCCACATGGTAGTAGGTGAACTGCTCGGGCACATCATGCTCACGCACGATGCTGGTCCCGTTCACCAGCGCGCTGGCGTGTACCAGAATCCCATCCATGCAGATGGCGTGGTCCGGCGAGAGCAGCAGGTCGCGCACCGGCAGCCCGCCACCCAGCGCCCCCTTGCGGATGCGGATGGGCAAGGAGCGCAGCGGGTCGGCAAAGCGCGTATGGATGTGGTTCTGGCCAATCCAGCGTACCGGCATCGCCCCATTCGCCGTTATCACCAAATCGCC
>JAKBCX010000187.1 GCA_021807465.1 Pseudomonadota bacterium
CCCGTGGCGCGCGAGGGGCAGAAACTGGCCTGGGTGGCGCCGGAAAGCCTGGTGGAATACCCAATGCCGCCCGCGGACAGGCCGCTTATTCCCATGCTGAGAGATTTTCTATGAAGAACCCTACGGCGGCCATCATTATTATAGGCAACGAAATTCTGTCCGGCCGTACCCAGGATGTGAATGTGCAGTTTATCGCCACGCGCCTGGCGCTGCGGGGGATAAAGCTGGAAGAGGTGCGCGTGGTGCCGGATGTGCCGGTGCGCATTATCGGCGCGGTGAACGAGATGCGTGCCGCCTACGGCATGGTGTTCACCACGGGCGGCATTGGGCCGACGCATGATGATATTACCAGCGAGTGCGTGGCGGCGGCGTTTGGCGTGCCATGGGAGCCGCATGAGCCTTCCATGCAGGTGCTGCGCGAATATCTCGGCCCGCGCATGAATGCGGAACAGGCGCGCATGGCCACGCTGCCGCACGGCGCCGTGCCCATCCGTAACGAGGTGTCCATCGCGCCCGGCTTCACCATTGGCAATGTGCATGTCATGGCGGGTGTGCCGCGTATCATGCAGTCCATGTTCATGGCGCTGGAGCCGGAATTGCCGCGCGGGCAGCCCATTGAGATGCGCGCCGTGCACGGCATGGGCGTGATGGAAGGGAACATCGCCGCGGGGCTTAGCGCGATTCAGAACCAGTTCAGCGATACGGATATGGGCAGCTACCCATTCCAGCGCGACGGGCGCTGGGGCGTCGCGATTGTGGCCAAGGGTACGGATGTGGCGCGGCTGGAAGCGGCGATTATTGAGGCGTCGTTGCTGATAAAAGCGCAGGGGATAGACCCCGTGCCGGGCGAGCCGGGATAAAATTCCCCGTCGCCCGCATGGGGCTTATTGTTCCTTATATAATACGCGCAGCACCGCCAGCCAGTATTTGCCGGTCAGCCGCCCCTGAGAGCCGGCTTTGGCGTGTTCCAGCACCACGGCATCTTGCACATTTCCGCCGATCATATCGATCTGCCCCGGTCTGCCGCCCACGATTATGCCGCAATGCGAAGGAAAGTTGGATTTGGTTGGCAGATCGGCAAAGGTGAGGTTGCGTGCATTTTCGCGCCCGAAGCAGGCAAGGTCGCCCAGGCGCGGCGCGTAGGTGGCGGGATTTTCCGCAATGAGCAGAGGATGTGCGATTTCCCCCTCGGCCGCGCGCGCGGCGTAGTTAATGTAGTGGGAATGGTCGGCGGCGTAGGGAAAGGCACTGCCCGCGCCCGCCATACGCATGACATAAGATATAAAGGCAGCGGACCAGGCATATTGCCCGTTTGCCGCCACGGGAAAGATTTTGCCTTGCGCGTTATACTTACCAGCCCAGCGCGATTCGGTGGTGCCGGCATTCATTCCTTCCCACCAATATTCGCCCACGCGCTGCCACAGCCCTTGCTGGCGCTCGCCCATTGTGGCGGTGGTTTGCGTATAATCGGGCGCTTCGCCCACGCGGCTGCCCCATAGGCGCCATTCATCTGTGGCTATGGCAACAGCCGCGCTGCGCGAGAACGGCGCGTAAGGCACGGTGGCGAAAGGCGGCGCGTGGCTGGCCGCGCAGCCGCCCAAGGCCAGCAGCAGGAGAAATACCTTACGCAAGTTCCTTGAACATTTCGGTCAGGGCGGCCTCGTTGGCATCGCACAGGCCGCGCTCGGTAATCAGCCCGGTCACGAGCCGCGCGGGCGTGACATCGAAAGCCGGGTTGGCGGCGGGGCTGGCGGTGGGCACGATGCGCACGGTTGCTATCGAACCGTCCAGCGCGCGGCCGGTCATCGTCGTCACCTCGGCGGCTGACCGTTCTTCAATCGGAATATCTGCCAGCCCGTCGCTGATTGTCCAGTCGATGGTGGAGGAGGGCAGGGCGACCCAGAAGGGCACGCCATTATCGCGTGCCGCTAGCGCCTTGAGATAGGTGCCGATCTTGTTCGCCACGTCTCCGGAACGGGTGACGCGGTCTGTGCCGACGATGACGAGATCGACATCGCCGCGCTGCATCATGTGCCCGCCGGCATTGTCGGCAATTACGGTGTGCGGCACGCCATGCTTGCCAAGCTCCCAGGCGGTGAGCGAGGCGCCCTGGTTGCGCGGGCGGGTTTCCTCCACCCACACATGCACGTTAAGCCCGGCATCGTGTGCCATATAGATCGGCGCCAGAGCCGTGCCCCAATCGACGGTGGCAATCCATCCGGCATTGCAATGGGTGAGCACATTCACCCGCCGGCCGTTCTGCGCGCGCGCGGCAAGCAGGGGCAGGCCGTGGCGGCCTATGGCTTCGTTGGTGGCCACGTCTTCATCGCAAATGGCGGCGGCTTCCGCATAGGCGGCGGTGGTGCGCGCGGCGGGTGAGAGCGGCTGAAGCGCCTTCTTCATGCGCTCCAGCGCCCAGCGCAGATTAATGGCGGTAGGGCGTGTGGCGCCCAGCAGCGCCAGGGCTTGTACCAGGTTTGAGTCTGACGCATCGGCACGCATGGCGAGCGCCATGCCATAGGCGGCGGAAGCGCCGATGAGCGGCGCGCCGCGCACCAGCATGGCGCGGATGGCATGGGCCATCTCGTCCATTGTGGTCAGGCGGACCAAATCCACCGCCCAGGGCAGCTTTGTCTGGTCGATGATGCGGACGGACCAGCCATCCGCTTCATCCACCCAGATCGAACGATAGGGGGTGCCGTCAATCTTCATCGCAAAAATTCCTAAAGCTGAGACATCAGAGCTTTTGATGCAGGGAGCAGACCAGGGTGAATAGGCGCCTTGCGGTCTGGAAATCAATCTCAACCTTGCCCTTTAGCCGTTCCATCATCAGTTCCGCGCCCTCGTTATGCAGACCGCGGCGGCCCATATCTATGGCCTGTATGCGCGCCTCGCGCCCTTCCGCCATGGCCTGGGCGTAGGAATCCAGCAGCATCTGGTAATCTTTAATCAGCATCTTGAAGGGGCCAAGGGCGAGAATGACGAGCTGCACGGGGGTGTCTTCAAGGTCGCGTATGTCGAATACCAGCCGCCCTTCCTGGATGGAGAGATGCAGCAGGCTTTGCAGCGCGGGCTGGGTGGCGGGAATGAATTCATTCTCACCTTGCAAATCCTTAACCGCTTGCTCAACATCCGCCTCCTGCAGTGGCGAGAGACGATGCAGTGATTGACCTTCGAGGATGATGCGGACCAGGCGGCCTTTTATATTGCTCATGTCATCCCGCTCGTTTCATCTGCTCTCATCTTTGGGTTCTCTCACCCGCTCGCGGCGCATGCCCAGTTTGAGCAGAATGCCGATGACCGCGCCTTTGGCCATGCGCAGGGCTACCATGCAGAGCAGCACCAGCAGCACTAGCAGAATCCCGGCCATGATGAAACCGGGAACGAACACGCCTTTGTAGAACAGGAAGATGAACAGCGCGACAACATGCAGCACCGCGAGCATGGCGATATAGGGCGGCGCGTCGTCCGCCGGCATGTCTCCCAGAGGCGCGCCGCAATGGCGGCATTTCTCATAAACCTTGAGATAACCATCAAAGATTGGCGCCGCGTTGCAGCAGGGGCAGCGCCCGGCAATGCCGCGCGCAATGGTGTGCGGCCAGTCTGGTGTAGGCCATTGCGGCGGTTCAGGCTTTACCTCGGGCGGCCAGCGCTCGAAACCAGGATCCGATTGTGGTGTGGGCTGCATGGAATGATGATGCGTCAATGCAGGGTAAATTCAAGTGTTGAATGAGTTTGCGGACATGCCATTCGCGCTTTTGGGCGGCGCTGTTGCGGCGATGCATGAGCACTGAACGGAATCGTTGCGGCGTGTTTTTGCACCGGTTGATAAAAAAATGCGCCGGATGAGACGTTTTGTGATGCTTTTTGTTGACAGGCTGTTGCGTAAAGCAGAATAGCGATTCTTGCGTGCATCGCGCGATTCGCGCCGCATCCGAGTCAGATGAGCAATCGGCCGGACTATCGGCCGGGTCATCAGTCGAGCCATCGGTTATGTGGCCCGCACGCGAAACAAGAAGGACGGCTTACCGCCGTTGAAGATGATCTGTGCTGGACGCCGCTGTGCCGAACTGAACCAAACCTTGGATTTGAAGGAGCAAACTCGTGACCACTGAAGACACCACCCCGCGTGCTCAGCCGCTTGCCATGAAGGCAACGGTAAAGAAGGCTGCCGCGAAAAAGCCCGCCGCGAAGAAGCCGGCTGCCAAGAAAGCCGCGGTGAAGGCTCCGGCGAAGAAGGCCGCTGCGCCGAAGAAGGCTGCCGCGAAAAAGCCGGCCGCCAAGAAGGCTGCCGCGCCGAAGAAAGCCGCCGCCGTGAAGAAACCGGTTGCCAAGAAGGCCGCCGCGCCGAAGAAGGCTGCTGCTAAGAAGCCGGCCGCCAAGAAAGTAGCTGCCAAGAAGGTAGCTGCGCCGAAGAAGGCTGCCGCGAAGAAGCCGGTTGCCAAGAAGGCCGCCGCGCCGAAGAAGGCTGCTGCTAAGAAGCCGGCCGCCAAGAAAGTAGCTGCCAAGAAGGTAGCTGCGCCGAAGAAGGCCGCCGCGAAGAAGCCGGCCG
>JAKBCX010000188.1 GCA_021807465.1 Pseudomonadota bacterium
TGGTCGGTCCATTTGCGTGTCTGCAGCTTGCCTTCCAGGTACACTTTCGAGCCCTTGCGCAGATATTTCTCCGCCACCTCGCCCAGCCGGTCATTCATGATAACCACGCGGTGCCACTCGGTCTGCTCCTTGCGCTCGCCGCTCATCTTGTCGTTCCATGTGTCCGACGTGGCGACGGTGAGATTCACGATCTTCATGCCCGATTGCGCGTTGCGGACTTCCGGGTCCTTGCCCAGATTGCCCACCAGGATCACCTTATTCACACTACCTGCCATCTCGGACTCCTTGTCTATGGGTATTAAGTCTACGGGATACTCATTTTGTCCAAAGGGCAATTTCTATCCAGGGGGGTAAAGCATCTTTCAGCGCCCCCAAAAGCCATTTGTTTCCCTCAAGAAGCGCTGCAGGCATCTCGCCTAAACCAGCGGTTTGTCCGAACATTCCGTGCATCCGACTCGCCGTTCAACATTATTTTACTACAAATGCATCGAATCGGTGTACGTGACTCGAGGGGTGAAAATCAGATATTGCGCGGATTGGCCCCTCCATGCAAGCCGCTTTAGCCCGCAAGTTGTGGCGGAGGGTGGTCCGGCAATCTTTAATTGTGGCGCGTGGCGTTCCTTTCGCTCATGTAATCGGGGCACGCCGTCTGGGCCGGAACCTTGGGTGGGGCAGGCGGCGGACAAATAATACGTAAGGTGTTTGGGGCGGCGCTTTGGCTGCTAAACCCCGAGCATTCGTTTTCCTTCTCGCCAGCGGCCGGCAATGGGGCGTCTCAAAATTCAGATTGTTGACCTGTGGAAATTTGCTGCCAATACGTGATGAAAAATGAACAGTAGTCACATTTTACGGAAGTCAAAATATTTTTGATTTCGTATTAAAATCAGTCTTGCTGCTAAGGCGCAAGTTGTTGAAAGCCGTGCCAGATGTGCCGGACGAGGGAGCTGCCCAATTGCATAAATCCAGCCGGGATATTTAATAATCAGTAATGGCCCCATGGATCGATTGAACTCCCGCGCTGCATTTCTAATTGTAGGTCGTCTTCATGAGAGTTTTGTGAATTCCAGCTTATTTGCGGAGAGCATCTATACATGTCGCTAACGGTCAATGTTGTGGGGGGAACATTCAACACCCAGCCAGAGGCGATTACGCCCGGCAGCTTTGCCATTGGCTTGAATGTTAGCGGAATGGAGTATGGCGGTGCCGGGGCGGTTGCCAACTACAACTACGTTGTCCCAACGCTGAGCGAGTTGCAATATTATCACGCCCAAGGGCAGGATCTCATCCGTCTGCCGATCTCGTGGACAACCTTGCAACCCACACTTAATGGGCCGCTGGATGCAACATATCTCGCGAATATCGAGAGTGTTGTGAGCAATGCAGCGTCGCTTGGCATGAAGGTGATTATCGACCTGCATGATTATGGGGCTTATAACGGCAACGATATTGGCGGCGGGACGGTTACAGATGCCGATTTCGCTAATTTCTGGAAGCAATTAGCAGGAGCATTAGCTGGCAAGCCTGGGCTGGGTGGCTATGATTTGATGAACGAGCCGAACAACATGCCAAGCGCCACGGCATGGACCAGCGCGGCCCAAGCCGCCATCACGTCAATACGGACTGTCGATATGTCCACGCCAATTTATGTCGAAGGCAATCACTGGGCCAACTCCTATGACTGGAGCCAGGTTAATCCAGGTTTTACGACGCTGAGTGATCCAGCAAATAATCTGATTTTCGAAGCGCATGTTTATCTCGATAGCAACGATAGCGGCACCAATTTTGATTGGGCGCAGCAGGCCAGTCAGGGGGTAACCACAGAGACAGGAGTGCAGCGCTTACAGGATTTTGTGACCTGGCTGCAAGATAACCATCTTAAAGGGATGGTTGGCGAGGTTGGCGTTGGCAATAATAATTCTGATTGGCTGACAGCCTTGGACAATACGTTGGCCTATGCGAAAGCGAATAATCTGGAAACAACCTATTGGGCGGCAGGTTCATGGTGGGGTAACTACCCAATGTCCGTGGAGCCGCAAGGCGGCGTAAACGCACCGCAAATGGCAGTGCTTGATAAATATAGCGGCAATTACCCGACGGTTTCAGTCGCGGCACTCACCGGCACGGCCGCCAGCGGCTCAACCGTTTATTTGAGTGAGAATGATGTGCTGCTGGCCACAACAACGGCGAATTCCACAGGCGACTGGTCTTACACGCTAACCGGCTTGAGCAACGGTGTTCATGTCATCGTCGCGGGCGATACACCGCCAGGCGTTGATGGAACCATCAGCGCGACAGTGTTCAACTATGCCGCCAGCCAGCAGGGAGATCCTCTATGCTTTACCCCCGGCACGCGGATTCTCACGCCGTTGGGAGAAATTGCAGTCGAAAAGCTGAAGATTGGCGATAAAGTGAGAACGCTGCACGGCGGCGACCAGAAGATTAAATGGATCGGGCGCAGTGATTATGCGGGGCAATTCATCAAGGGCCATGTATTGAGGCTGCCTGTTTGTATCGCCAAGGATGCGATTGCCGATGGCGTACCGGCGCGCGATCTGACGGTCTCGCCGGGGCATGGAATTTACATTGATGGCGTCCTTGTACCGGCTTGGCGGCTCGTCAATGGCGTCTCAATCACCCAGGCGCAGAGCGTCGAATCGGTAACCTATATCCACCTGGAGCTGGACGAACACGAAATTCTGTTATCGGAAGGCTGCCCCACCGAGAGTTTCCTGGATATCGGCAACCGGCATCAGTTTCATAATGCGCCGCAGCCATCGGGCCACGCGGAATATACCGGCGAAAAATATGGCTGCGCCCCTCGCGCGGAGGATGGATTTTTGCTGCAAACCATCCAGCACCGCCTCATGCGGCGCGCAGGCCTCGCCATCACAAGAGAATATCCAGGCCCCCTGCGAGGATATGTCGATGTCGCGGGGCCGGATTGGGTGCAAGGCTGGGCGCAATGTGTTGCAGCCCCTGAAACCCCCGTCACCATGGATGTGCTCGCCGGCGGCCGGCGCGTGACACGGGTGCTCGCAAATCTGTACCGTCCCGATTTGCGCGAGGCGGGTTTGGGCAGCGGCTGCTGCGCATTCTCGGCACGGCTGCCGGCGGGGCTTTCGGGCAAGATAGAGGTGCGGCGTGCCTCCGACCAGGCATTGCTGCCGGAAACGCCGCAGCCTGTTGCGCTGGCCGGGTAGTTTGGGTGCCTGCCGCGGCAGCGTTGAAATTTGACATGGTCCGGGCGAGCCTTAACGGCTCGACCCATCCGCCGTAAATTAACCGGCCTTAAGTATTTGCTTTATGCCGCAACACCCCATATCCTACGTGAACATTGCGGGAACATCTGAGGCGGATATGGCGGAACAGAAGGGCGCGGGGTTTATCACCGTCCGTGGCGCGCGTGAGCATAACCTCAAGAACATCGACATCCAGATTCCCCGCGAGCAGCTAACCGTCATCACCGGCCTCTCCGGCTCTGGCAAATCCTCTCTGGCGTTCGATACCATCTATGCGGAAGGCCAGCGCCGTTATGTGGAATCGCTCTCGGCCTATGCCCGCCAGTTTCTGGAGCTGATGGGCAAGCCCGATGTGGATTCTATCGAGGGCCTTTCCCCCGCCATCTCCATTGAGCAGAAAACCACCAGCAAAAACCCGCGCTCCACCGTGGGCACGGTGACTGAAATCCATGACTACATGCGCCTACTCTGGGCGCGTGCCGGCGTGCCCTATTCCCCCGCCACTGGCCTGCCGATCGAGGCGCAGACGGTCAGCCAGATGGTGGACCGTGTGGTGTCGATGAAGGAAGGCACGCGCCTGCTCCTGCTTGCCCCGGTCATCCGCGACCGCAAGGGCGAATACAAGAAAGAGCTGGCCGAGCTGCAGCGCAAAGGCTTCACGCGCGTGAAGGTGGATGGCAAACTCTATGAGATTGCCGACGCACCCGCGCTGAACAAGAAGCTGAAGCACGACATCGAGGTGGTGGTGGACCGCGTGGTGGTGAAGCCTGGAATCGAGCAGCGCCTGGCCGATTCGTTCGAAACCGCGCTGCACCTCACTGATGGCATTGTTTATGCCGAAGACGCCGATACCAGCGAGCGCACGGTATTCTCCTCCCGCTTCGCTTGTCCGGTTTCCGGCTTCACCATCGAGGAAATCGAGCCGCGCCTCTTCTCTTTCAACTCCCCCCACGGCGCCTGCCCGGTATGCGACGGGCTGGGCCACGAAATCTTCTTCGACCCGCATCTGGTGGTGCCGGATGAGCAGCGCGCTCTAGATAATAACGCCATCGCCCCCTGGTCTGGCGCCATGTCGCCCTTCTACGACCAGACGCTGGCGAGCCTGGCCAAACATTTGAAAATAAAAATGACGACGCCCTGGGAAAAACTCCCCGAGGCTGCACGCAACGCCATTTTATACGGCACGAAGGAAGAGGTCACCGTGACCTATAAGGACTCCTCCCGCGCCTACAGCGTGACCAAGCCGTTTGAAGGTGTCATCAAAAATCTTGAGCGACGCTACAAGGAAACTGATTCAGTCTGGACCCGG
>JAKBCX010000189.1 GCA_021807465.1 Pseudomonadota bacterium
CCTCCTCCACCGCGCCGCGTGGCAGCGTGCCGAGCTGGAACGGGCCATAGGCAACGCGGATAAGCCGGGTGACGGGCAGTTCCAGCGCCTGCATCACACGGCGGATTTCGCGGTTCTTGCCTTCGCGCAAGCTCATGGAAAGCCAGGTATTGGAACGCTGGATGGAATCCACTGCGGCCTCTATGGGGCCGTATTTCACGCCTTCAACCACCATGCCCTCGGCAAGGCGCTTCAGCTTGTCAGGGTGCACGCCGCCATGCACGCGCACACGGTAGCGGCGCAGCCAGCCGGTTTCAGGCAGCTCCAGCTTGCGGGCCAGGCCGCCATCATTAGTGAGAAGCAAAAGCCCTTCGGAGGTGAGGTCGAGCCGCCCGATGGAGATGAGGCGCGGCAGGCCCGGCGGGAGTTTCTCAAAAACCGTGGGGCGGCCTTCGGGGTCTTTATGCGTCGTCACCAGCCCATCGGGCTTGTGGTAGCGCCATAGGCGGGTACGGTCTGGCTCGCCCACCGGCTTGCCATCCACCAGCACAATGTCACCCGGCTTCACGAAGGTGGCGGGCTGTGTCACCGGCTCGTTGTTCAGCCGCACGCGCCCGGCCTCGATCATGGCCTCGGCATCGCGGCGGCTGGCCACGCCGGCCCGGGAGAGAAATTTGGCGATGCGCTCGCCGCGCGCTGCATCCTCACTCATGGCAAGCGGCAATAAAAGCGGCGTAAAGCGCGGCATCGCCCGGGTCGGCGAAATATTCTGGGTGCCATTGCACGCCAATGCAGAATTTCCGCGTGGAGTCTTCGATGCCTTCGATCACCCCATCCGGCGCAAGCGCGTTGACCACCGAGCGGCCAGGAGACCGGACGGCCTGGTGGTGCGAGGTGTTGGCGCGCATCCTGGGTCCCACAATATTGTAAAGCCGGGTGCCGGGGAGAATCTCCACATCATGGCCCGGCTCATAATGGCTGGTCTTCTGCTCGTGCTCCAGCGCATTGGGAATGGCATCCGGGATATGCTGGTGCAGCGTGCCGCCCAGCACAACGGCAAGTAGTTGCTGCCCGCCGCAAATGCCCAGCACGGGCATGTCGCGCGCCATGGCACCGCGCAAAAACGCCAGCTCGGCCGTGGTGCGGTCCGCCTTTAATTCAACGGTTTGGTGCCGCTCCGCCTCGCCATACAAAGCCGGGTCCACGTCAAACGCGCCGCCGGTGACAATAAGGCCATCCAGCCGGTTGAGATATTCTTCCGCCAGCGCGGCATCGTGCGGCAGGGCCACGGCCAGGCCGCCATGGGCGTTCACGGCTTCGGTATAATTCTGCCGCAGCGCGTACCAGGGGTATTTCGACCAGCCGCCAGCCGGTTCCGCGTCTAAAGTCAAGCCAATCAGGGGGCGTTTTTTCATAACGATGCACCTAGACCCGGCGCCGCGGCTAAGGCAAATCTGTTCGTATGGTTTCGCCAATGGTCACAGCCCTTAAACTCGCCTGCGAAGCCGCGGAAGCAGGCGAGGTTCCTGTAGGGGCGGTGCTGAGCAACGACGACGGAGTCGTCTTCGCCACAGCCCGCAACTATGTGGAAGCAGAACAAAATCCGGCGGCACATGCTGAAATGCTGGTACTGGCCCAGGCCTGGGCCGTGCGCGGGGGGAAGTATTTCTCCGATTGCACGCTCACGGTGACAATGGAGCCATGTGTGCTTTGCGCGGGCGCCATCGCCGCGTTCAGGGTCGGCAAGCTGGTATTCGGCGCCTACGACCCCAAGGGCGGGGCCGTGGAGCACGGGCCGCGCGTGTTCACCCATGCCAGCACGCACCACAAGCCCGAAATTGTGGGCGGGGTGCGCGAGGCGGAGTGTTCCGCCCTGCTGAAGGCGTTTTTCGCCACCAAGCGCTGATGCCTGACCTGGCGCATGAGCGCCGCCTGGGCGGCATTGTGGCGGGGGTGGACGAGGTTGGGCGCGGCCCGCTGGCCGGGCCGGTTTTCGCCGCCGCCGTTATTCTGCCGCCGCGCCTGCCGCGCGGGCTGGAAGCACTTATTGACGATTCGAAGAAATTAACCCCCGCCAAGCGGGAAGCGGCACTGGCGGCGTTGCGTGAAAGCGGGGCGCATATCGCGCTCGGCGCAGCCTCGGTGCGCGATATTTTCGCGCTGAACATTTTGCACGCCTCCATGCTGGCCATGCGCCGCGCCATTGCCCGCCTGCCCGTGGCGCCAGAACATGTGCTGGTGGATGGCAACCGCGCGCCCGGCTGCGCCATACCCTGCACAACCTTGGTGGGGGGCGATGGCATTTCACTCTCCATCGCCGCCGCGTCGATTGTGGCCAAGCAGGCGCGGGATGCGTTGATGGCGCGGCTGGCGCAACGCTACCCGCATTATGGATGGGAGAAGAACGCAGGCTACGCGGCGGCCACGCACCGCGCCGCGATTATGGCCCACGGGCCGACACGGCACCACCGCATGGGATTCGGCGCGCTGTTGCAGGGGCAGTTGCCGGTCTAATCGGGCAAAATAAACCCGTAGGTAGGGTAGGTTGTGCGGCCCAGCGCGTGCGCTGGCTCGTACCATACGCGCACCTCCGTCCAGTTATTGCGCGGCGATACATCGACCACCGGCTGGCCGTGTTCAATACGGTGCGGCAGCCAGTTGGATTGCGTGACCAGAATTTTGCGCTTCCCCTTCACGGCGGTGACCACCGCGAGATGCCCGACGCTCATGCCGCCATGCGGGGCAAACACCAGCACGGCGCCACGGTGCGGCACCTGGCTGCGCGGATATACACCCGCTGCCTCATCCCACCATTTATACGCATCACCCGAAAGCTGGATGCCTGATACGGCGCGCGCATAAGGCACACAGGTAAGCCGCGTGGGCGTGCCGAAATGGCTGGGAGACTCCAAGCGCGGCCCGGCGCAGGCAGCAAGCAGGAGGCATAGCAGGGCGGCGCGGACACGGAGCATTTGGCCCCAGAGTAGAAAACCGCGCGGCCGCGCCGCAATCCCCCGCTTGATCCTGTAACACGGTGAGACTAGCCTGCGCGCCATGGCCGCACTCTCAATGCACTCGCCGGTGGGTGACCTCACCTTGTTCGCCGAGGATGAGCATATCGTCGCGCTCGAATGGGGCTGGGGCAGCATCCAGGATCCGTCGCCGCTGCTCACCCGCGTTAAAACGGCGCTCGATGCGTATTTCGACGGTGTGGCGCCGCTGCCCGCCGATTTGTCCCTGGCGCCATACGGCACGCCGTACCGGCAGCGCGTATGGGCCGCGCTACGGCAAATTCCGCCCGGTGAGACGCGCTCTTATACCGAAATTGCACGCATGGCTGGCGGCTCGCCGCGCTCAGTGGGCGGGGCAAATGCGGCCAACCCGATTCCCATCCTCATTCCCTGCCACCGCGTGCTGGCCACCACCGGGCTTGGCGGCTATTCGGGTGGCGAGGGGCTGGCGACCAAGCAGCAACTACTCGCCCTCGAACAGCGGCTCAGGGCCAAACGCGCATGAGCAAAGCCATTCGTATTCACGCCACGGGCGGACCCGAGGTGATGAAATGGGAGCAACTCCCCACGCCCCAGCCCGGGCCGAACGAGGCGCTGATCCAGCATGAGGCCGTGGGGCTGAATTATATCGACGTGTATTTCCGCACCGGGCTGTATAAAGCTCCCCTGCCTTGCACCATCGGCATGGAGGGCGCGGGTACGGTGCTGGAAGTGGGCGAGAACGTGAAAGACCTCGCCCCCGGAGACCGCGTAGCCTATGCGGGCGGGCCGCTTGGCGCCTACGCCACCATGCGCGTGATCCCAGCCGACAGGCTGGTGAGACTGCCCGCGGAAATCAGCTTCAAAACCGCGGCGGCGATGATGCTGCAAGGCATTACCGCGCATTTCCTGCTGCACCGCACTTTCAAGGTGCAGGCGGGCCAGACGATTCTGCTTCACGCGGCGGCGGGGGGCGTTGGGCTTATCATGTGCCAATGGGCCAGGCATCTCGGCGCCAATGTCATCGGCGTGGTCTCCACGGAAGAAAAAGCCGCAATCATCAAGGCCAATGGCGCGGCGCATGCCATTATAGGCCACGATAATCTGGCGGCTGAGGTGAAAAAGATAACCGGCGGGGCCATGGTGCCCGTGGTGTACGACAGCGTGGGCAAAGACACATTCAATGCCAGCCTGGACTGCCTGGCGCCGCTGGGGCTGCTGGCGTGTTTCGGCAGCGCCTCCGGCCCGGTGCCGCCATTCGACATTGCCATGCTCGGCACCAAGGGCAGCCTGTTCCTCACCCGCCCCGCTTTTGCCACCTACACCGCCGCCCGCGCCGACCTGGCCGCCGCCGCCGCAACCCTGTTCGAAGTGGTGGCGTCAGGGGCCGTGAAAATCCAGGTGAACCAGACTTTCAAGCTGGAAGACGCCGCCGCCGCGCACACCGCGCTGGAGGCCCGCCAAACCACTGGCAGCACCGTTCTGCTGCCTTGAGGCCCGTTTTGCCGCACCGGCTTGCCACCTTCTGGGGCGCGCTTGGGCTTG
>JAKBCX010000190.1 GCA_021807465.1 Pseudomonadota bacterium
AGGTCACCCTCGCGCCGCTTTTATTTTCCCTAAAACGCACCTATCCCGGCCGCCTCACCGGCACACCCGCGGCCAAGCCGCCATCTACCGGCAGATTAACGCCCGTGATGTTCGAAGAAAGATCGCAGGCAAGAAACAGGGCGGCGCTCGCACATTCGGCGGGGTCCACGGGCCGGCCCAGCGGGTGGGCTTGCGCCATGCTGGCCATGGCGCGCTCAGAGCTGCTGCCAGGCATGAAATTAGTCGGCATACCCGCGGGGCACACAGAATTAACACGGATATTTTGCCCCGCAACCTCCAGCGCCAGCGTGCGGGTCAGCGACACAACGGCCCCCTTGGTGGCGCCATATACAACACCGCCATAGCCTACCAGCCCGGCAACCGAGGCCGTGTTGACGATAACCCCGCCGCCGCCCTGCGCATCAAACTGGCGAATGGCAGCCTGGCAGCCATTCATCACGCCATACACATTCACGCCAAACAGCCGGTCCATATCCGCCTGCGTGGAATCCACAAGCCGTTTTAGCCCCTTTCCAGGTTCGGGCTGAATGGTGATGCCAGCATTATTATACATCACATCCAGCTTCCCAAAGGCCTTCATGGTTTCGGAGACCAGCGCGTCCACCTCAGCCGCGCTGGCAACATTGCAGACTCTGGCAATGGCTTCGCCGCCTTGCGTCCGCACCTCGGCGGCGGTTTGCTCCGCCGCTTCGGCGTTAATATCGGCCACCGCCACGCGCGCGCCATGCTGCGCGAAGAGCAGCGCCGCCGCACGCCCCACGCCCGAGCCGGCGCCGGTGATGATTGTAACCTTATCCCGCAGCAATCCATCCATTTCATTATCCTCCCAAATTCAGGCAGCTCATATTCTGGTAGAGCCTAAGCCCTTCCACGCCGCGCTCGCGGTTTATGCCGCTCATGCGCTGGCCGCCGGAGGAGATGTAGCTGCTCATCATTCCGGAATTGACATTGACCGTGCCGCTCCTGATGCCAAGGCCAACTTTCAGCGCCAGCGCCTTATCCTGCCCATGCACATAGCCCGATAATCCGTAGCGTGAGTCATTGGCCATGGCCACGGCATGGTCCAGATCGCGATAGCCGATCACCGTCACAACCGGGCCAAAAATCTCTTCCTGCGCTGCGGGGTTGGCATTATCCGGCACGTCGAGCGCGGTAGCTTCGAAGAAGAAGCCCTTATCTAGATGAGCAGGCCGCTTGCCACCCGCCGCCACGCGGCCGCCATGCTGTTGCGCCAACTCCACAAACCGCTCGCAACGTGCCCGTTGGGCGGCACTTATCACCGGGCCAAGCTGGGTCTGCGGATCATTGGCGCGGCCCACACGGATTTTGCTGAACATTTCCGTAATCTGTGCCAGAACCTCCGGCTTCGCGCTCTCGGGCACAAATAGCCGCGTGCCAAGCGCGCAGCCTTGGCCGGCATGGGCGGTGCAAACGCTGGCGGCAATATGCGCGGCGCGGCTGGCGGAGTCGGGCAGGAAAATCTGCGCCGATTTGCCGCCAAGCTCCAGTTGCAGCCGTTTCATGGTGGGCGCGGCCTGTGCCATCACCAGCGCGCCAACACCGCTGGACCCCGTAAACGCCACCATATCCACCGCCGGATGCGTGGTCATCAGATGCGCTCCCTCAATGCCCGGCTCCGCAACAATATTCAGCACGCCCGGCGGCAATTCGGCCTCGGCCGCGGCCTCGGCAAACACGGCGGCGGAAAGCGGCGTAAGCGGGCTGGGGCGCAGCACCACGGTATTGCCGGTAACAAGGGCGGGAATAATCTTCCACAGCGCGGTGAGAAACGGAAAATTATAGGCGGCAATGGCGGAAACAACACCAATGGGCGTGTAGCGCCGGTGGCTTTGTATAACCGTGCCATAAGGGGTGATGCGGTTGGCCAGCGGCAGAGGATTTTCCTCGGTTTCTGGAAGGCTGAGGAAGAGGCTAAGAATTTCCGGACCCTGCCCAAGCGGTACATCAATCTGCGAAATCATGCTCGGCGTAGCGCGCGGGCACCCGGCTTCGCGCATGATGGTGTCAACCAGCCAGTCCCGGCGTTTGCCCAGCGCGGCTATAAAGCGCCCCAGCACCTCGGCCCGGGCCTGAGCGGGCATGGTGCTCCACGGCCCGGTATCAAAGGCCCGGCGTGCGGCAAGAATGGCATCTTCCACCTGCGCCGCGGAAAGGCCGGAGAAAGAGGCGATTTCAGCCTCGGTAGAGGGGCATTGAACAATATGTTCCGCCCCCGCGCCGGTGGTGAATACGCCGTCAATAAAGCCTGCTTTCACGAACGCCCCCAATTTTCAAAAGTTGCAAAATGATGAGCACATGGCTGCATCACCCTATTAAAAGCCCCGCGCCTCAGGCGGATGCCGCCACCTTCATGCGCCGTGCCAGGGCTGCCGGGTCGGGCCGCGGGTAGCGCCCCAATTTGGCGGTGGTCAGCGAGCAGCACGAGAGCTTCAGGTGTGTGAAATCCTCGTACCACTCAATATCATCGGTGCGGATGCCGGTAATCTCGTGCCAGAGCGCTATGGTTTCTTCCCGCGTGCCCATCCCGGCCAGGCGCGCGCGCGCGGGCGTGGCGCCGTGCATGGCTTCAGAGACGGTAAGCCACCACGCCAGGTCATGCAGCGCGCCGCCCAGCGAGGGCTGTTCCCAATCCATTACCGCCACAACGCTGAAATCATCGCCGAACATCATATTGCCCAGCCTTGCATCGCCCCATACCAGGCCCGCGGGCTGGTTTTTGGGCCAGAGCTTCTCCAGCCGCGCCGAGGCTGCGTGAAATACGGGGGCAAAACGTTCATCGGCGGCCCAGGCAATAAAGCGCTGGTACTTGTCCCATTCCTGCGCCAGCCCGTCTTCCGCGCCGGGTGTGGCGCCGCGCAAAAAGCCAAGCCCCGAAAGCGGCATGGATTGCACGGCGGCAAGCTGGCGCACGCCATTCTCCCACATTCTGGCCCGCTGCGCCGGGGTTGCGTCGGCCACCCAGCCGGTTTCGGCATAGGGCGGAATGCTCACCGGCACGCGGCCATGTTTTTTCTCCATTACAAAAAACGGTGCGCCGAGAATGGAAGCATCCGGCTCAAACCAGTAAGGCTCGGCCACGCGCACTTGCCCGTGCGCATGCAGGGTTTGCATCAGCTGGTATTGCTCTTCAAAGAACACATCCGGGAACACCTGGTGTCCCGTGGGCTTGATGCGCAGCACGCAGCCGCGCTCGTGGCGCGCCCGGCCCTGTACCCAGGAGACATCAAACAGAATGGTCTCGTGAGACATGCCGGCACCGCGCGGATAATCGAGATTGACGATGCTGATATTGCTGGCCCCCTCCAGCCTGGGTTGCAGCCAGGCGGATAGAGCGGCGGCAAGTTCGGTGAGGTCCCGCGTTTCAGGGGCGACGATGATGCCGGACATTTTTGGCCCTTAATATGTTCGATATTTAGAATTTATATTCGAATTGTAAGATGAGTTAGAACAGAAAGTCAATGTGCGGGCGCCATTGGCGCGCAGTCCGGTTTTGCGGGTATGGCCGCGCTTACCCCCTGGCTGGCAAAAAACCCGCGGCACGGTCTTTCAATAAACCACCTCCTGCCCGTAAAAGACGAATCGCATAATTGAGAAACGGTCTCAGGCTGAAAGGTCTCCGCATGAATGAAGTTCGGCAGCAGCCTATTACCCCGGATGAAAAACGGTCCTGGCTTGAGGCTCACGATCAAGGTTACGAAAAAGGCCTGAAGCCGAGGCAAATCCAGATGATTGCCATTGGCGGGGCGATTGGCACGGGGCTGTTCCTGGGCACGGGCGACCGGCTGCAGCACGCGGGGCCGTCTCTGGCATTGGTTTACCTCATTTGCGGCATTTTCGCGTATTTTATCATGCGCGCTTTGGGCGAGCTGGTCATGCACCGTCCAACCTCGGGCAGCTTTGTTTCCTATGCGCGTGAATTTTTTGGCGAGCGCGGCTCCTACATCGCCGGGTGGATGTATTATCTCAACTGGGCCATGGCCGGCATTGTCGATACCACGGCCGCGGCACTCTACATGAAATACTGGTCCATCTTCGCCAGCGTGCCGCAATGGGTGTTCGCTTTCATTGCCATGCTGTTCGTGGGGGGCATGAATCTCGTCTCGGTCGGCTGGTTCGGCGAGATGGAATTCTGGTTCTCCATGGTCAAGGTCGGCGCGCTGGTTTTATTTCTCATCACCGGCGTGGTTGTGCTCATCATGGGGCACCATGTCGCGGGAAATATGCCCGGCTTGCATCTCATTATCGAGCATGGCGGCGTGTTTCCACATGGGCTGCTGCCTGCGGTCGTACTCACGCAAGGCGTCATCTTCGCTTATGCGGGCATCGAGCTGGTGGGCATCGCGGCGGGCGAGGCGCAGGATATAAAAAAAGTCCTGCCGTGCGCCATCAATAATGTTGTGTGGCGTATTGCACTCTTCTACGTCGGCTCCGTGCTGCTGCTGGTGCTGCTATTGCCT
>JAKBCX010000191.1 GCA_021807465.1 Pseudomonadota bacterium
GGGCCATCTGCCGCGCCTGATGGAAGCCAATGACGTGCTGGAAAGCCGCGTGGGCAAGGCCGAAATTGTGTTCTGCCACAATGATTTGCTGGCGGCGAACCTGTTTGACGATGGCGCCCGGCTATGGCTGCTGGACTGGGATTTCGCCGGGTTCAACTGCGCTTTGTTCGACCTCGCCAATCTCTCCTCGAACAATAATTTCTACCCGCAAGAAGATGAAGATCTGCTGGAAGCCTATTTCGGCCGTGGGTATGAGCGTGACGAATTTGATATTTTCCAGGCTTTCAAATGCGCCTCGCTGCTGCGCGAAGTGCTGTGGAGCGCCACATCCGAGCTGGAGGGCGGCGGCGCCTTCGACTATGCGCGCTATACGGATGATTTCCTGGTCCGGTTCGATAATGCGATGGCGCAGTTGAATTGAAGCCAGGCCCGGCCTGGCCTATATGAAGCTTTATGGAAAGATCAGACGGTCCGGTTATCGACATGACGCCGGACGGCAAATTTATCGAGCCGCCTAAACCCAGCATTTTCAGCTATTTGTTGCGCTTGGCAGCATTCGGCTTGGCCTTGGCGGTGATTGCCGCCTTGTTCTGGGCGCTGGTGCTGGTGGTGCCGCTGCTCATTCTGGCGGGTGTGGTGGCGTATTTGGTGTTCAAGCCCCGGGCGGTCTGGGTGAATCAGCGGCGGTATTAGGGGTTATATCCCCAGATGCGGCGCCAACTGGTGCCAGCCTTCCCAGATCATATGCAGCGCCACGTAGAACACGATGGCGATTCCGACCCAGGCCAGCCATGAGTAACGCTGCAGGATGCGCGCGATAAAGCTGGCCGCCACGCCCATGAGCGCGATGGAGATAATCAGCCCTATGGCCAGCAGCCATGGGTGCCCGCGCGCCGCGCCGGCCACGCCAAGCACGTTATCCAGGCTCATGGAAATATCGGCGATGACAATGCGCCAGATGGCCCCGCGCAGCGTTTGCGGCGGCGCGGCCCCGTTTTCGGCCTCGTGCTTGCTGCCGGCCAGCTCGCGCGCGCTTTTCCACACCACCCAGAGCAGCAATATGCCGCCCGCCAGGGTCAGCCCAATGATGGCCAGCAGCTGCACCGCCACCAGGGCGAAGAGTATGCGGATGAGCGTGGCCCCGGCAATGCCCACCAGAATGGCGATACGGCGCTGCTTTGCCGGCAGCCTGGCCACCGCCAACCCGATGATGATGGCGTTGTCCCCCGCCAGCACCAGGTCGATGAGCAGAAGCTGAACCAAAATGAAGAGGGTGGAAAAACCGTCCATATTGCTTGGGTGGCCTGTGCCGGTACGCCTTGTCAATGGCCGGGCAGGGGGGTAGGCGGTGCAAAATTTCGCTTTTCAGGAGCCGCGACGATGATCCCCCGCTATACCCGCCCGCAAGCCGCCGTCATTTGGAGCCAGGAGGAGAAGTACCGCATCTGGTTCCAGATTGAAGCCTTTGCCTGCGAGGCCATGGCCAAATACGGCGCCATTCCGGCGGAAGCGGCCAAGGTGATCCGCGAGAAGGGCGATGCCGCCATGGCTGTGTTCACCGAGGCTGATACGGCGGAGATCGACGCCATCGAGGCTGAAACCCGCCACGACGTTATCGCCTTCCTCACCTGGCTGGCCAAGCGCGTGGGTGAGGAAAGCCGTTTCGTCCACCAGGGCCTTACGTCGTCCGACGTGCTGGATACCTGCCTGGCCGTGCAGCTTACCAAGGCGGCGGATTTGCTGCTCGCGGACCTAGACCTTGTGCTGGCGGCGCTGAAGAAGCGCGCTTTGGAGCACAAATACACCATCACCATCGGCCGCAGCCACGGCATACATGCCGAGCCGACCAGCTTTGGCCTGAAGCTGGCCGGGCATTACGCCGAGTTCGCCCGCAACAAGCAGCGCCTGCTGGCTGCCCGCGCCGAGATTGCCACATGCGCCATCTCGGGCGCCGTGGGCACGTTTGCCCATGTGGACCCGCGCGTGGAGGAATATGTGGCGGAGAAGCTCGGCCTGGCCGCTGAGCCGGTTTCCACCCAGGTTATCCCGCGCGACCGCCATGCGGCCTTTTTCGCCACGCTGGGCGTTATCGCCAGCGGGGTGGAGCGTTTGGCGACGGAAGTGCGCCATTTGCAGCGCTCTGAGGTTCGCGAGGCGGAGGAGTTTTTCCACGCCGGGCAGAAGGGCAGCTCGGCCATGCCGCATAAGCGCAACCCGGTGCTGAGCGAAAACCTGTGCGGCCTAGCCCGCCTTGTCCGCGCCGCCGTGATTCCCGCCATGGAGAATGTGGCGCTGTGGCATGAGCGCGACATCTCGCACTCTTCCGTGGAGCGCGGCATTGGCCCGGATGCGACGGTGACGCTGGATTTCGCCCTGGTGCGCCTGGCCGGGATGATGGACAAGCTGACCATTTACCCCGAGCAGATGGCCGCCAATGTGGAGAGCCTGGGCGGGGTGGTGCATTCCGGCGAGGTACTGCTGGCGCTAACCAAGGCCGGTATTTCGCGCGAGGATGCGTATAAAATTGTCCAGCGCAACGCCATGGCCACCTGGACCCGGCTTGGCCAGCCGGATGCCAGGACCTTCCGTGAAAACCTGCTGGCCGATGCCGAGGTGGCGGGCCGTGTGTCCGAAGCCGCCATAAACGCCGCTATGAGCGCCGAGATGCACCACGCGCATGTGGACACCATCTTCAAGCGCGTTTTCGGCTAAAGCGCGCCGCAATTTTGCCGCACCGGCGCGGACAAAATGCCGGGCCGGAATTTTCTTGAAGGAGATGAAGATGCGGCCCTTGCACTTGCGCCTAGCCTTGTTTGCCTTGTCTTTACCCCTGGCGGCTTGCACTGTGGAGCCGCAGCCGGTTGTGGTGGTGCATCCACATCCGCATCCGCCCCCGCCACCCGTGCGTTACGAGCCAGTGCCACCCCCGCCGCCTGGTGTCTTTATCTGGCGCCCTGGCCATTGGCAGTGGGCGGGTGGCCGCTATGTGTGGGTTACCGGGCGCTATGTGCCGCGCCAGCCGGGCTGGCAGCATTGGGTGCCGGGCCATTGGGCGCCCAACGGGGTATGGATTCCCGCCCACTGGGCCTGACACGAAGTTGATGCGCCCGTGCCCCCCGGGTGAGGTTTCATTCCTGCGGAAAACCCCCTAGCTTCACGGCATGGAAATACTACGTGACCACATGCTGATCCTGCCTGATTTACAGGCGGAAATTGTGTCACGGTGCCTGGCGGGCGGGTTTGGCGATGAGCCTGCCCAGGCGGCGCATGATCTGGGCCGCATTGCCCTGCCGGATGGCGTTGTGAAGCAGGTATGGCTGGTGCATGCGGCGGATGCCGTGCTGCTGGATGATTTAGGCCAGACCTTGCTGATTACCCGCTTGCACAATCCTGGCCGGGGCAAGCAGGCGCTGCCGGGCGGGTTGCTGGACCCGGTGAATGGCCATGTGGAATCCTCCCGCGCCGCCGCGTTGCGCGAGGCGATGGAGGAAACCGGCATATCCGCCGATGTGCTGGCGCGGGCCGGGATTACGCAGCTTGGCCACCGCCGCTATGCAAGGCCTTTCGATATACGCTGCGCCTGGCGCGGGCTGACGGATTTGCCGGTGCGCGAGGGTGATTTCTTCACCGTCTCCACGCTGGGATTCCGCGTGAGAGTAGCGGGTGATTTGCGCGATGTGGCGCTGCTGGCGGGCGATGACGCCAGCGCGGTGCATGTGGTGCCCGCCGCCGCCGTAACTGCGGACCAGCTTGCCGTGCCGGACCATATAGAGCTGATTCGTGAGGCACTGGCCTGATGTGCTCGGTTATACTTTGCATTGGCCCGGATGGGGTGTTTGTGGCCGCCAACCGTGATGAAATGACGGCCCGCCCGTGGGAAAAGCCCGCCGAATACTGGCCCGGCATTTGCGGCGGGCGCGATGTGCTGGCCGGCGGCACTTGGCTGGCGCTTAACCGCGCCGGTGTGCTGGCCTGTGTGCTGAACCGCGAGGGCACGCTAGGCCCAGCGCCTGGCAAGCGAAGCCGGGGTGAATTGCCGTTGCTGGCCTTGCAGGCACCAGCATCCAGCGCGGCGGCGCAGGCCATAGGCGAGTTGGATGCCGGGCAGTACCGCGCCTTTAACATGGTGATTGCCGATGCCATGGGCGCGTTCTTCATACGTGGTGTGGGGGCGGGGCGGCCGGAGATTTTGCCGCTGGCCCCTGACGTGCACATGGTTACGGCGGGTGAGGCGGATGATATGTCCCGCCCGCGTATTGCCAGGCATTTGCCGCGCTTTGCCGCTGCCCCCACCACGCAATGGGGCGCACTGCTGGCCGATGGTTCTGGCCCGCGCGCGGAACAGCTTAACATTAGCGCCGTGGAGAATGTCGGGTTTGGCACGGTATGCGCCAGCCTTGTGTCTCTGCCGCGCGGCGGCGCGGCGGCGCATGATTTTGCCGCAGGCCCGCCCGGCCAGGCGCGGTTTGAGCGCATTGCATGGAACAACGAAAATGGT
>JAKBCX010000192.1 GCA_021807465.1 Pseudomonadota bacterium
GTCTCGGTGGAAACGCCAAGCCGCTGCGCCAGCTCGGCCACACGCAGGCTGGGCGCTACGTCCAGCGCAGAGAGAATTTGCCGCTGGCGGGCGGTTTTTTCGTGCTTCATGCCACTCTGCCCCGGCAATTTCCCTCCGCCAAAAAGGGGGGAATTTCCACAATTCGCGGAAGAAAACGGTCCATGCCGGAAATTTTGGCCGGAAAGGCCGGTATTGTCACGGGGCGTGAGGCATGGGGGCCGAAGCCCCCTGTTTTACGCCAGTTTTACCGAAAACTCGGCCTCGGTGACCTTGCGGATTTCATCCACGGTCACATCATGGGCATGCTCGGTCAGCACCAAGCCGGGCTTGCCGTCCTTGCTAACTTCAAACACGCCGAGATCGGTGATGATTTTCGAGACCACGCCCTTGCCGGTAAGCGGCAAGGTGCATTGTTTCAACAGCTTCGGCTCACCCTTGGCGGTATGCTCCATAAGCACCACCACGCGCTTCACGCCCGCCACCAAATCCATGGCGCCGCCCATGCCCTTCACCATTTTGCCGGGCACCATCCAGTTGGCCAAATCACCTTCCTCGGAAACCTGGAGCGCGCCGAGGATGGAAATATCGATATGCCCGCCGCGGATCATGGCGAATGAGTCGGCTGACGAGAAAAAGCTGGTGCTGGGCAAGGCCGTCACGGTTTGCTTGCCGGCGTTGATGAGGTCGGCATCCTCCTCGCCCTCATACGGGAACGGCCCCATGCCGAGCATCCCATTCTCGGACTGAAGCTGGATGGTCACACCTTCCGGCAGGTGGTTGGCAACCAGGGTGGGAATGCCGATGCCCAGATTCACATAGAACCCGTCCTGCAATTCCCGCGCGGCCTTGATGGCCATTTCCTCGCGTGTCCAGGGCATGTCTTACGCCTCCTTCTTGCGCACGGTGCGCTGTTCAATGTGCTTCGTCACCTTGTCCAGCTTGATCATGCGCTGCACGAACACGCCGGGCGTATGCACATGGTCCGGGTCGATCGTGCCCGTCTCCACCAGATGCTCCACCTGCGCCACGGTGGTTTTCGCGGCGGTGGCCATAATGGGGTTAAAATTGCGCGCCGTCTTGCGGTACACCAAGTTGCCCTCGGTATCGCCCTTATAGGCGTGCACTATGGCAAGGTCGGCGAACAGCCCGCGCTCCATCACGTAATGGCGGCCATCGAATTCGCGCGTCTCCTTGCCCTCGGCAATCTCCGTGCCGTAGCCGGTGGCGGTGAAGAAGGCAGGAATGCCCGCCCCGCCGGCGCGGATGCGCTCGGCCAGCGTGCCTTGCGGGTTGAACTCGATCTCCAGCTCGCCGGACAGGTATTGTTTCGCGAACGTGGCATTCTCGCCCACGTAGGACGAGATCATCTTCTTCACCTGCCGCGTTTCCAGCAGCACGCCAAGGCCGATGCCATCGATGCCCGCATTGTTCGAGATGATGGTCAGGCCGGTCACGCCGGAATCGCGAATTGCGTAGATAAGCGCTTCAGGAATACCGCACAGGCCAAAGCCCCCGGCCATGATCGTCATGTCATTTTTCAATAGCCCCGCAAGGGCCGCAGCCGCTTCAGGGTAGATTTTTGAGACCGCCATGCTTCCTCACTCAGGTTGACCGGACATGTTAATGCGTTTTGGCAGCTATGGCCCAGCCCAGTATCCTGTCAAGCACCCGCCACGACACTGCCGCGTACCCGCAGCGCCTTGGCGCTCCTCAATTTTTGGGGGCAAACCCCAAAAACCCGGCTTCAGGGTCTGGTGTGCCTGTATTCGCCGATTTGGGCACGGCGGAGTCGGAGACGGATATGGGGGCGGATTTTGCCGCTTTATAATCGGGCGGCGGCAGCGGCGTGTTCTGGTTCAGCGTCCAGGGCGCGCCCATTGGCTGCGGGCCTATGCCCTGGGCATCCAGCTCGTTACGGGTTTGCAGCAGCAGGAAGGTGATGCTGGTACGGTTAAGGGCAATGGAAAGGTCCAGGGGTGTTTCACCAAACTGGTCCTGCGCCTGCAAATTGGCGCCAGCCGTTATGGCCTGCTGCGCGGCGGTGGAATCGCCCTTGAGAATGGCGGCAAACAAATTAGCCGTGGGGTCGCCAGAAGGCGGCTTTTGCATAACCGGGCCGGTGGCTGGCGCGGGTATGTTCGCGCCCGGCAAAGCAGGGGGGGCAAAATCGGGCGTGCGCGCCTGCGGCTGCGGCGCGCTTCCGCCACCGGGCGCACTGCCAAGCCCGCCCATGCCAGCGCCAGACATCTGCGCCATCGCGGGCGCGGCAGCGGTGGCAAGTGCGAGCCCCAGGGCAGATCCCAGAACCAGGGTGCGGAATTTGGTCATGCCCGCCTTCTAGCCCAAGCCGGAAAGCCCGTCCATGCACCATGGGTTGCCCGCAAACAGCCTCTTAGATTCAACCTTTCCCCTTATTCAGCGCGGCCAGCTCTTTTTGCAGCCGCTCCACCTCGGCGCGCAGGGCCGCAATCTCTTCCTGGTATTCCTGCGGCACATCGCCCGCCGCGGGGCCGGCCTTCGGCTCGGTCTGGTAGAACGGGGTGAACAGGCTCATCGCCCGCTCCATCATCGCCATGTTATTGCGGCTCACCTCTTCCATGCCGGGCGGCAAGAAGGGGCCAAACGTCTTGCTCACCGTCTCGCGCACGCTTTCCTGCTGCCTGGCGAAATTCGTCATGGCCTGCTCAAGATATTTGGGCACGAGGTTGGGCACGTTGGAGCCGTACACGCCAATAAGCTGGCGCAGGAAATTGGTGGGCAGCAGGGCATTCCCCTTACCCTCCTCCTCCACGATAATCTGCGTCAGCACGGCGCGGGTGATGTCATCGCCGGTCTTGGCGTCGTACACCACAAAATCGCGGTCCTTGCGCACCATTTCCGCCAGATTATCGAGCGTGATGTAGCTAGAGCTCTCGGTATTATACAGCCGCCGGTTGGCATATTTCTTCACGACAACAGGCTGCGGCGTCGTCTCTCCCGTTTCTTTCATAAGTTCGGTTCCAATCCGGTTGGCGGCCAAATGACGGTATATGGCGTATAAAAACACGGATTTTGTGCGTTGCACAGTGTCATGCAAGTAACAGCTTATGGCGGGCGGGCGCCAATCGCGCTAGGAGGCTGAAGGAGAGTGAGCGGATCTGGATGCAGCATGGACGACAAATTGGCCAAGGACCTGGTGGCCATGTGGCAGAGCGAATTAACCGCCATGGCCGCGGACAGAGAGCTGCGCGAATGCTGGGCCGCCACCATGGCGCTATGGGCGCAGGCGGCCAATGCCGCCGCCGCGCTGCTGCCGCATGAGCACGCCGCGCCCAGAGGCGCCAGCCCCGCTAAGCCGCCGCGGGCCGCGCCCCCTGCTGCTGCATCTCAGCCTGGCGTGGATGAAATCGAGCTTCTCAACCGCCGCGTCGCTGAACTGGAACAGCGCATCGCCGGTTTCATGGCTGGAACACCAGGGCCAGATGCCGGACCCGCAGGCGGTTCAGGCGGCGCTTGAGGAAACGCTGCGGGCCGATCGCGCGCTCATCTCCGGCATCGCCGCCTACCGCGCCGCCCCGTACACGCGCCAGATGCCCGAGCCGCCGGTTATATGGGAGGAGCAGGAAACCCGCCTGCTGGATTATGGCGGTACTGGCCCGGCCGTGCTGTTCATCCCCAGCCTCATCAACCGCGCCTATATTCTCGACCTGATGGAGGACGCCTCCATGCTGCGCTGGCTGGCGGCGGCGGGGCTGCACCCGTATCTGCTCGATTGGGGCTGGCCGGGCGAGGTTGAGCGGCAATTCACCCTTACCGACTATATTGCCGGGCGGCTGGAGCGGGCTTTGGCCGCCATCCAGGAACCCGTGATTCTGGCCGGTTACTGCATGGGCGGGCTGCTGGCCCTGGCCGCCGCGCTGCGCGCGCAGAACACGGGCAAATTACGTGGCCTGGCCTTGCTGGCCACGCCATGGGATTTCCATGCCGCCAGCGCGGATGAAGCCCGCCGCGTGGCCGAGGCCCTGCCCGCGCTGGAGCCGGGACTGCAATTTACCGGCACCTTGCCGATCGACGCGCTGAACACGCTCTTCGCCATGGTGGACCCGTTCGGGGTGGGTGATAAGTACCGCGACTTCGCCGGGCAGGATAAAGCCTCGGCCCGCGCCCGCCGCTTTGTGGCGATGGAAGACTGGCTGGCCGATGGCGTGCCCCTGGCCGCCCCCGTGGCGCGCGAGGCGCTGAGCGGCTGGTACGGCGCCAACACCCCCGCGCGCGGGCAATGGCGCGTGGCCGGGCTGGCTGTAAACCCCGCCAGCCTTACCTTGCCCGCCTTTTGCGCCATACCGGGGCGCGACAGGCTGGTGCCCGCCGCCTCGGCCCAGGCGCTGGCGGCGCATTTACCCCAGGTCAATGTCATCACCCCGTCGGCGGGGCATATCGGCATGGTGGCTGGCACCCATGCGGAATCCGCGCTCTGGCGGCCTTTT
>JAKBCX010000193.1 GCA_021807465.1 Pseudomonadota bacterium
TGTTGGTTATGGGGTCTGTGGTGGAGACGAAAACGGGGGTGCTGAGCGGGATGTAGGAATTATCCACCGCCAGGGAGCGGCCGGCCGTGAGAGGGACGCCGAGTGAGCCGGGGGCGCCTTCGTCGTCTGGCAGCGGGCCGAGGGGGCGCAGATAAACGTAATTGGCGTTTTGCTCCATGTAGCCCCTGGCCTCGGCCGGGTGGGCCTTCAGCCAGGCGGAGATGGAGTGGTAGCTGACATTATCGGGCTGGAGATCGCCATGCTGGACCAGGATTTGACCGATGGGGGTGTAGGGCTGGTTGTTTTGGCCGTCGTAACCCACGCGCAAGGTTTGGCCGTTGGCCAGCAGGATGCGGCCGGAACCCTGGATTTGCAGCATGAAGGCATCAACCGGGTTGGAAAGATAGGCGGTGACTGGCGCCTTGCGGTAGAGCGCGCCGTCATCGATGGCTTGGCGCGGCAGGTTGGCGAGGGAGGCGGTGGCGGGTTTGGCGTAGAGCGGCACGGTGTAGCCGCGGCCGTAATTTTTGGCGCCGGGATACTCAGGCTCGAAATAGCCAGTGATGAGGGCTGGGCCGGGAATGGCATAGACGGCGAAATTTGCCTCGAAAAACTGCTGGGCTGCTGTGTTGCTGCCGGGCGGGACAGCTTTGGCGGCGGTGCAGGCGGCCTGCCAAAGGCCGGCTTGGCCGGCATCTTCCTGCGCCAGGGGCATGTCTTGGCCGCCAAGTTTTTGGTCTGCTGGCATGCGCAGGATATTTTGGCAGCCGAGTACGAAGGCGGCCAGGGCCGAGGCGGTGTTGTCTTGCTGCCAGCCGGGCAGAGAGGTGAAGGGGATTTGCCGGCCGGGCGGGGGGCCGGGCAGGTTAAGTGATTGCAGCCCGGGCTGGGTGGGGGCGCAACTGGCGAGCGCCAGCAAAAGAAGAGCGGGCCAAAGGCCGGGTTTGCGATGAGGCATGAGGTTTCAGCCGCTGCGCGCGGCGGCGAGGAGCCAGCCAGTGCCAGGGGCTTTGAGGTTGCGTTCGAAGGTCCAGAGATCGGTCAGTTCGACCACGGCCTCGGTGCCGTCGGCCGGGTTGCCGTTGGAGTCCAGCGTGAGGTTCACCTGGTCGGAGACGAAGCGGACGATGATGGCCGCTTGATCGCCCAGCAGCTCGGCGTTTTCGATGCTGGTGGAGATGATGCTCTTGATTTCCGTGCGGTGGCGCTCGCCGGCTTGTTCGCGGGCGGTGATGGCGCTGTTGAATGTTTCGTACACATGCGGGGTGAGCAGGGATTGGAGGGTGGAGCGGTCGCCCCCGGCGAAGGCGGTGACGATGGTGCGGAAGGCGGTTTCCGCCTGTTCGAGGAATTTGGGCGGGTCGAAATCGGTGGTGCGCTGGACGATTTGCATCAGGCGCTGGCCGAGCGGGGATTGCTGGTCTGGCACCGGGCGGCTGGGGGTGACGGGCTGGGCCTGACCCTCGATGACAGGGCCTTGCGGGGTGAAGGCGGGGGGTGGAGCCTGACGCTCGAACCCGACGCGCTTACCCAGCACGCTGCGCAGACGCAGGATGAGAAAAATGGCGACGCCCGCGAACAGGATCAGGATGATCGGGAACGGGCCTAGGGATTGCAATGTATTACTCGGCACTGGCATCCTCTGCGATCTGACGGAGACTGCGCCAGGGGATAGAGGATTGCAAGCCTGTGATCCAGAGAGGATGACGGATGAGGGGTTGTGCCTGTAGGATGAAGGGCATGAGGGTGACGATATGATTCTGCTGCGCCATGGGCAGAGCTGGTTCAATTTCCATTTCTCGGAAACGCGGCGCGACCCGGGGATTGAGGACCCGGAGCTGACGGCGCTGGGCCACGCACAGGCGGAAGCGGCGGCGGAATTACTGGCGCGCGAGATGATAACGCGAATTATTATCTCTCCTTATATAAGGACACTGCAGACGGCGGCGCCGGTGCTGCGGCTGATACCTGACGCCATTGTTGAGGTGACGCATGAGGTACGCGAGCGGGCGGCTTTTGCGTGCGATGTGGGCAGCCATCCCGAAGTGCTGGCGGAGCGGTTCCCCGAACACCAGTTTGCGCATTTGCCAGCGCGCTGGTGGCATGAGGGGCTGGAGCCGGAAGAGGTGGTGATTGGCCGGGCGGACGCGTTCCGTGAGGCCGTGGCGGCGCGGGAGGATGCGGAGACCACGCTGCTGGTGAGCCATTGGGCGTTTATTCTGGCGTTGACCGGGCAATCTGCCGGGAATGGGGAGGTGATACGCTACGACCCGCGCATTGTGCCGAAAGAGCGGCTGGAGTGGCGGGCATGAGCCTGCTGGCGGTGGATGAGCCGGGGCCGGTGGAGCTGCTGCGCGCGGATGGGGCGGCGCGGTTTGTGCTGACCGCCGACCATGCCGGGCGGGCGATACCGCGCGGGCTGGGCGATTTGGGGCTGTGCGAGGCGGAGCTGACCCGGCATATTGCCTGGGATATTGGCATTGCCGGGGTGACACGGCGGCTGAGCGCGCTGCTGGACGCGCCGGCGGTGCTGCAGCGCTACTCGCGGCTGGTGATTGACTGCAACCGGCCAGAGCATGTGGCCAGCGCCTTTCCTGAACTGAGTGAGGCGACACGAATTCCGGGTAATGCCGGGTTGGGCGAGGAGGCGAAGGCCGCGCGGCGGGCCGCGATTTTTGCGCCGTATCATGAGGTGATAGGGCGCGTGGTAGCAGCGCGCGGGCGGCCGGTTTATGTGGCGATGCATAGTTTTACGCCGGTTTATCTGGACCAGGCGCGGCCCATGAATGTGGCGGTGCTGTATAACCGCAACCCGGTATTCTCGCGGGCTTTGGCTGGGTTGCTGCGGGAAGAAGGCGGGCTGGTGGTGGCGGAGAACGAGCCTTACCGCGTGACCGATGAGACGGATTACGGCGTGCCGGTGCATGCGGAACGGCGCGGGCTGGATTATGTTGAGATAGAAATCCGGCAGGATTTGATTGAGGATGAGGCCGGGCAGGCGGAATGGGCGGCGCGGCTGGCGCGGCTATTGCCGCTGGCGGCGGACCGGCTGGGCGCGGCATGACGAAGGTTGGTGGGGGGCGGATGGCGAAGCGGGCGGCGGGCAAGGTTGAAACCAGGGCGCCGGTGGCGGAGCGCAGGCTGCTGTGTTTTTTGGACCGGACCGATGAGGCGGGGGTTGGTGGCTGGGCGCTGGATTTTGACCGGCCGGCTGAGAGCCTGACGCTGCGTGTGCTGGTTGATAATGTGATTTTGGATGTGGTGACGTGCGACCAGCACCGCGATGATGCCAGGCTGGTGAGCCTGCAAAACAGCCATATTGGGTTTTATTACCGCATACCTGACCGGTTTCGTGATGGGCTGCGCCACGAGATGCGCTTTGCCACGCTGGATGGGGTGGATGTGCCGATGAGCTCGCGCAGCGGCGCGGCGATGGCGGCGATGAGTTTTTGTATGCCCAGGCCGGTGCGCATTGATGCCATGGTGGATGGCATGGTGGACGGCGTGATTCAGGGCTGGGCGCTGCAGGTGGATGAGCGGGCCGGAACCAAGCTGGGCGGGCTGCGGATTTTGGTGACCTATGAAGGACAGCCAGTGGCGGAGCTGCTGGCGGACCAGTACCGCGCTGATGTGGCCGAGGCGATTGGATGTGAGGCGGCGTGCGGGTTTACCTTTGCGCCGCCGCCGGAGATGCGCCGCCGCGACAGGGTGAGCTTTAGGTTTTTTGTGTTGCCCAGCCGGCAGGAGCTGCAGAATAGCCCGCTGGAGATAATTTATCCGGAGGAGACAGCGCGGGAGCGGATTGAGGGGCTGATAAAGCGGGCGGATGAGCTGTTTGCTTTTGCGTACCATCTGCGCCGGGATTTGAAGGCGGCGCTGCCGAAGGACAGGTATCTGCTGGGGGATTACAGGCGCTGGGCGGCGGAATCTTTGCCGCTGGCGTTGAAGCGGGCCGAGGCGCGGTATGGCGCGCTGCCGGTGGGGGAGCCTGTGGTTTCCATCGTGTGTCCGGTTTTCCGGCCGGAGATAGGAGTGTTTCTGGCGGCCGTGGATTCCGTGCGCGCGCAGAGCTACCCGCATTGGGAGCTGCTGCTGGTGGATGATGCCAGCAAGGATGCGGCGCTGACCAAGGCGATGCAGGCACTGGCAGAGGCCGATGCCAGGATAAAATTACTGCCGCAGAAGAAGAATGGCGGGATTGCCAGGGCGACCAATGTGGGGATTAAGGCGGCCAGCGGGGCGTTTGTGGCGTTTTTTGACCATGACGATTTGCTGGAGCCTGGCGCGCTGGAGATTATGCTGCGGGCGCAGGCGGCCACGGGGGCGCGGCTGCTTTATTCTGATGAGGATAAAGTAGAGCGTGGGGGCGGGTTGAGTGACCCGCATTTCAAGCCTGATTTTAATTACCGGCTGCTGCTGGATGTTAATTATATTTGCCATTTTGTGATGGTGGAGGCGGCGCT
>JAKBCX010000194.1 GCA_021807465.1 Pseudomonadota bacterium
TGCCGCGCGATGCCGGTACCGCTTTCATGCGCTTCCTTATCAACTCCACGATAGGCATTGGTGGTATTTTCGATCCAGCCTCAGCGCTTGGATATAAAGAGACAGATACTGATTTCGGCCTGACCCTGGCTATTTGGGGCATGTCTCCTGGTCCTTACCTATATTTGCCCGTATTTGGCCCGTCTGGCGCGCGTGATGTGCTGAACCTGCCGGTTTCATATTTCTTGACACCGATGGAGGCAGCACCCGCGAGCAATGCGTTAACCGATTTCACGCGCGCTGAAACAGGTCTGGATCTCGTCAACACGAGAGCAAACTTCCTCGCCCCGATCGATCAGGTGAAAGCAACGGCACTCGATCCTTATGCCACATTCCGGAGCCTTTATCGCCAATCTCGTGCCTCACAAATCCAGCAGATTTACATGAACGACGGCCAGACGCCTCCTGCCTGGACGCAGCCGAAGCAGCCGTAATCGCTTAAAGGAGCCTGATAGAATATGTATCCTCGCCGCTTTATTTTAGGGGCCGCGGCTGTCGCCCCCATGCTGCTTGCTGCCGGCAGCCCGGCCTATGCCAATACAGTTTCGCCAGATGCCGCGAAGGCCTTCATCAACCAGTCGGGGCAGAAGCTCACGGCCATCGTCAACGGCTCATCCAGCCAGGCGGCCAAGAACGAGGCACTACGCCAACTGGTGGACCAGATTGTCGCGGTGGACCAGGTGGGCCATTACGTGCTTGGCCGCTACATCAATGTTGCCACGCCCGCGCAGTACCAGAAGTTCCAGGAGCTGTTCCATCAACTTCTGGCATACAACATTACCTACCAGATCAATGCCTATAAGGGCCTCTCCTTTACGGTGAATGGCGCCGTGCAGCAGGGTAAGGACATGGTGGTGGACACAACCATTACCACGCCGGACAAGGCTCCAGCCGATGTGGGCTGGGCGGTGGACGAGGTTAGCGGCCAGCCCAAGATTGTTGATGTCATCGTGGCGGGGACCTCGCTGCGTATTACCACCCGCAACGATTATGCCTCGGTCATTACCGATAATGGGGGTCAGGTATCGGCCCTGCTGACGGCGATGCAGAGCCAGATCAAAAAGCTCTCAGCCGCACAGTAAGGCGTCAGGCTCAGGGGCTTGCGGCCCCTGAGCCATCCCCCGGCGCCTGAACCATCGCGGCCGGACCATTTTCCAGAGCCGCCCAGTCAAGTGGGGGTAAATCCTCCACCTTGACCCCATTCACCAGCACGCCATTCTGGCCATAAGCAACATGTACGGCGAGCATCTGCCCATCGGTAGGGCTGGTGGTGAGGTAGCTGGAGTATTTGCCCTCAATCGTGCCGATGCTTTGCTGGAGTTGCGGATAGGCGGATGTGAGCGCGGCGGTGAAGCTGTCGAGGTGGCTGGCGTTAATTGCCGCCGTCCCACTAGGCTGGGCGTTGGCATCAAACGCCACATCCGCTGCCGCATTCAGTGTGCTTGGGCCTATGGTCAGGTGCACGCTGGCGTTGCCCTTGCCGCCCTTTTGTGCCCAGTCATGCAGCATGGTCATCAGCAGCTTGCGCTTATCATCCAGGCTCTGCGAGGTGGTGTTGAATTGCTGCATGAAGCTGGACCAGCGTGCAGGGCCGGACAAGGTGATACTGAGCGCGGCATTGGATATGCGGCCGCCGAACGGCACATCCCATTTGGCGGCCACCCACGAGGGAATGGCGAAATTTTCGAGGCTATCGGTAAGGGTCAGGGCGGTTTGATCTGGCCCCGCCGCGTTGCGCCAGGCTTCTTGCATGGTCAAGCGGCCAATTGTCAGTAACTGCAGGCTGCTATCGGCTAAGATGACGACATTTCGCATCTTTACCGTCTGGCTTGTCAGCGGGTAGGCGTTGCGGTTGAACAAGGCCAGCGGATTAACCCCTGCATGTGCATCAATATCGCCAAAGGTGACATTGATTGTGCCTTCGGGGAAGGTAATGTCCAGCCTGTTGGGCAGTCCGATTTTCAGATCGTTCGGGCTGAAGGCGCTAAGCGAAAGGCTCAATTGTGCTTCGCTGACGATTACAGGCGCTGCAGAGCCAGGCATTTGCAGGTTTAAGTGCAGGTCGTGCAGCGTGGCTGACGCGGCGAAGGGATTATACCCGGTGGTGATATTGTCGTAAGTGAGCGTGCTGCTGCCATCGGCGGCTGTGTGCCCAGCAGCGTAGCTTATCAGCATGTCGCGCAGCCGGTGCTGTACGTACCACCACGTACCGCCCCAGGCCACGGCCAGCACCACAACAATGCCAGCAACCCACCGCGCCATGCTCCGCATTCTAAGCCCTTTGCAAACTGAATTCCCTTGCCTTTCTGCCCCACCCTTGACCATTGGCCAAGGGTGGGCGCTTTTGCAGCCTCATGAAGATATTTTACGATTGGCGAGGCCTCCCACCCGCCGCGCGTGGTGCCAGTGTCGCGCTGGGCAATTTCGATGGCGTGCATTTGGGGCACGCCGCGGTGCTGCGCGCTGCCCATGCCGGGCGCCCAGACGCGCCGCGCGCCGTACTTACCTTCGAACCGCACCCGCGCGCTTTTTTCCGTCCGCAGGATCCGCCCTTCCGTCTTACCCTGGCACCCGAGCGCGCCGCGGCATTAGAGGCCCTGGGGGTGGAGCTACTTTATCAGCTACCGTTTGATGCCAGCCTGTCCTACCTCTCGGCCGAGGCCTTTATCGCCGAGATCTTGCACGAGGGCTTCGGCGCGGTTCATTTGGCCTGCGGGGCCGATTTCGCTTTCGGCCACAGGCGGGGCGGAGATGTCTCGTTGCTGGCGGCGCGGGCCGAGGCGCTGGGCATGGGGCTGAGTGTGGTGCCGGCTGTGGCTGATGCCGAAGGCCCTGTTTCCGCCACCCGCATCCGCCGCCTGTTGCAGGATGGCTACCCGGAACGCGCCGCTCGCCTGCTTGGCCGCCCGCACACGATTCGCGGTGAAGTCATGCACGGTGATGCACGCGGCCGGACGATCGGCTTTCCCACCGCCAACATCCCTTTGGGCCAGCATCTGGAGCCTGCCCGTGGCGTTTATGCTGTCACCAGCACCATAAACGGGGCCGCGGTGAAAGGCGTGGCCAATATCGGCCAGCGCCCCACTGTGGGCGGGACAGAATCGCGGTTGGAGGTGCATTTCTTCGATCTATCAGCCGATCTTTACGGTCAGGAACTCTCCATCGCCCTGCATCGCTTCATCCGCGAGGAGCGTAAATTCGAAGGCCTGGATGCGCTCAAGGCGCAAATTGCCGAGGATGCCGCCCAGGCCCGTGCGCTGCTTGACGCTGCGCCACCTCCACCCCCATACTCCCGGCCATGACCGGCATGTTTCCCGCGCGAATTATTCGGCCGTCCCAGGCTTAACGGGGTTCCTGCGCCGCCGCGCGCTTATTCTCAATTTCTGCCGGGTTTTCTCCGATGACTGATACAGTAACCGATTATAAATCAACAGTTTTTCTGCCGCGGACGGAATTTCCCATGCGCGGGGAACTGCCCCGGCGCGAGCCAGAGATGCTGAAGCGTTGGGAAGAGATGGGCCTATGGACCCGGCTGCGTGCGGCGGGACAGGGGCGTGAGAAATTCGTCCTGCACGATGGCCCGCCCTATGCCAATGGCAATCTGCATATTGGCCACGCGCTGAACAAGATTCATAAGGACGTCATCAACCGCGCCCAGCAGATGGCGGGTAAGGATGCCAATTACATCCCCGGATGGGACTGCCATGGCTTGCCCATCGAATGGAAGATCGAGGAGCAGTACCGGGCCAAGAAAAAGGACAAGGATCAGGTTCCGGTGCTGGAATTCCGCAAGGAATGCCGCGATTACGCGCAGCACTGGCTGAATGTTCAGGCCGAGGAATTCAAGCGCCTGGGCGTAGCGGGAGACTGGGCTAACCGCTACGCCACCATGGATTTTGCGTCCGAGGCCGCGATCGCCGGCGAGGTGGGCAAGTTCCTGCTTAACGGCGCGCTCTACCGTGGCCTGCGGCCGGTTATGTGGAGTCCGGTGGAGAAAACCGCCCTGGCCGAGGCCGAGGTGGAGTATTACGACAAGAAAGACACCGCTATCTATGTCCGCTTTCCCGCCACGGCGGCGGAATCCGGCGATTTCGCGGGCACCTCCATTGTCATTTGGACGACCACACCCTGGACCATCCCCGGCAATCGCGGCCTCGCGGCGGGGCATGAGCTGGATTATGTGCTCTTCAGCGTGGATGCGGTGGGGGCGGAGAGCCTGGCCGTTCCGGGAGAGCGGCTAATCGTCTCGCAGGAATTGCTGGTGGATGTCTGTTCCAAGACCGGCATCACCGCGCATACGGTCCTTTCCACCTTCAAGGGGCGCGTGCTGGAAGGCAAGCGCTTCCACCACCCGCTGGCGCCGGTGGACGAGGGCTATAATTTCACCGTGCCGGTTATGCTGGGTGAATTTGTCACCA
>JAKBCX010000195.1 GCA_021807465.1 Pseudomonadota bacterium
CTTTGGTGGTGCATGGCCCGTTGCAGGCCACGCTGCTCATCCGCCTGGCCGCGGCCAAGCTCAGCGCGCCCATTACGGGGTTTGATTTCCGTGGCCAGCAACCGGCTTTTGATGGCGTGCCGCTTTACCTGTGCGGCGAGCCAACGGAAGAAGGCGCCAGCGTTTGGACGCAGCAGGGCGAGGCCAAGAACATGACCGCCACCGTGCGTACCAAAATTGCGTAGCCGGAGATTTTAGAATGACTCAGACATACCAGCTCTTCATCGATGGCAAATGGCGCGATGCCTCTGATGGCGCCACCATGCCCGCCATTAACCCCTATAACCAGGAGGTGCATGGTATTGTGCCCGTGGCCTCGGCGGCAGATGTGGAAGAAGCCGTTGCCGCGGCGCGCCGGGCTTTCGATAGCGTGTGGAGCAAGACCACACCCGGCGAGCGCGCCAAGCTGCTGAACAAGGCGGCGGATTTGCTGGATGCCGATGCGGACCGCATGGCGCTGCTGGAAACCACCGATAACGGCAAGGTGATTCGGGAAACCCATAGCCAGATGGGCTATGCGGCGCGCATTTTCCGCTATTACGCGGGCTGGGCCGACAAAATGCACGGCGATGTGGTGCCGCTGGACCAGAAGGACACGATCGATTTCGCCATCCGCGTGCCTTACGGCGTGGTGGCCACGGTTACGGCGTGGAACTCGCCGGTGGCCATTCTCACCAATACGCTGCCTGCGGCACTGGCGGCGGGTAATTGTGTTATCATCAAGCCCAGCGAACATGCCTCTGTTACCACGCTGGAAATTGCACGCATTTGCGAGAAGGCGGGCTTCCCCGCCGGTGTGGTGCAGGTTGTTACCGGCGCGGGCCAGGTTGGCGCGGCGCTGACCAGCCATAAGGGCGTGGACAAGATAAGCTTTACCGGCAGCCCCGGCGTGGGCCGCAAGATTGCCGCCGTGGCAGGTGAAAACCTGAAGCCAGTGACAATGGAGCTGGGCGGCAAATCTCCCAACATCGTGTTTGATGATTGCGATTTCGACCGCGCGCTGATTGGCGCGCTGGCCGGTATTTTTGGCGCCACGGGGCAGACCTGCATTGCCGGTTCGCGGCTGCTGGTGCAGCGTGGCGTGTATGAGCGCATGGTGGACGGCCTGGCCCAGCGCGCGGCGCAAATCCGCATGGGCGACCCGCGTTTAGCCGAAACGGAAATGGGCACGGCGGCGAATGAGCCGCAATTCAACAAGATTCTGTCCTTTATTGAAGCCGCCAAGGGCGATGGCGCGCGGCTTGTGGCTGGCGGCGGACGCGCTGAGGGGCCAGGTCTGGAAAAAGGCTTTTTCATCCAGCCGACTATCTTCGCCGATGTACGTAACAACATGAAAGTGGCCGCCGAGGAAATTTTCGGGCCGGTGCTCTCCATCATTCCGTTCACGGATGAAGAAGAGGCCGTGCAAATTGCCAACGATACGCCTTATGGGCTGGCCAGCGGCGTGTGGTCGGAAAACATAAGCCGCTGCATGCGGATGATGCGCGCCATTAAATCTGGCGTGGTGTGGGTGAACACTTACCGCGTGGCGGCACCGCAGGCGCCGTTTGGTGGCATGAAGGAATCCGGCTTTGGCCGCGTGCGCGGCGAGGCGGGGATTCTGGAATTCACCCAAACCAAGAACGTGTTCATCGATTTCTCGGGCGATAAGCGCGACCCGTTCTCGATGAAGTTCTGAGGCAAGGCAAATAAAAGGCCGGAGATGTGTCTCCGGCCTTTTTTATGCGTCCTAAGGTGCCAGTGTTAGCGCTAACTGCCAAATATGGCCGTTTACCGACACCAGCTTCAGCACATAGTCACCGGCAGGCAGCGGCGCGGCCGTGGTGCCGGGCAGCTCGATGGTAGCCATCGCCCCAACAGGGCCGGTTATGCCGAATTTTCCGGTATGGAATTGCTGATAGGCGAAGTCGTTATGGAAGGCGCTCTTGGGCAAAGCGGCCAGGGCCGCGCTGTTCCACTGTTCAACCACATTTCCTTTCGCATCCATCAGGCTGGCTTCCACCATGTTGGATGGCTCAGCCGGTGTTCCCGCATTCACGTAAGCGTGGAAGCTGACATCGCCATTGCTGCCGAGCTTGCCCTGGCTGAGCGCCCAATGATGCTTGGACGGGCTGACCGGGCCGCCATGGAATGGCGTGAGAAGAGAGCCACGATAATAATTGTAGGTGAGAAGCGTGAAGGCAACACCAACCCAGAACATTACCAGCGCCAGCCGCTTGAACGCTTTATCGCCGAGGGGCAAAGGCGCGCTGCCGCAAACCCAGCGGAACCACGTTTTGTTGCCAAGCGCCGGGTTGCGCCGCAGCAGCACATTATCCAGCGCGTAAGCCCCGCCACCGGCCAGGAAGAGCGTGATGCCCATGCCGAAATTCGCGGCGGCCATCGTCCATTCATCAATGCATGTGGCGCCCTGCCAGCCAAACAGCAGCATCAGCACGAAGGACAGGCCGATCGTCACCACGGCGCTCGCCCGGCTGAACAGGCCGAAGATGAGGAACAGCCCAGCAAACAGCTCGGCCGCGCTGAAGATGATGACGCCCGGATAAAGCAGCCAGAAATGGTGCAGCATATAAGCCACAAGCTTATCCGTGCCGAGCAGCGCGCCGGGCATGGCGGTCTGGAATTTATGCGCCATCCAGTGCGTTGCGTGCGGGTCCAGCTTGCTCCGCCCGTAGATGAAGCGCCGGCTGCCACCACCCCAGTAGATGAAACCCTGGACGAAGCGTACTGACAAAATCGCCAGAGACGCCGCCCCGAGCGCGCGGCTGCCACCCGAATGTTTAGATGAAGTTGCGCCACTCATCATACTGTTCCTTGCCGTTCAGCTATTTGATGTAGGGCTTGAAGCCGTAGGATTCGAAAATCTTCAGTGCTTCAGGCGAATGGATGAAAGCGAGCCAGTCCTTGGCGGCTTGGGGGTGCGCGGCGCCATGCACAACTGCCCCGGCATAAATGGCCGTGGTGTTGTACTGCGCCGGAATGGGCACATTGCTGATCGGGTGGCCCGTCTGCTCCTGGAAAATGGCCTCAGACTTCCAGGTAATGCCCGCATCCGCCAGGCCCTGCATCAGGAATAACGGTGTCTGCCGGTGGTGGATATGGGTGAGGATTGTCGTGCCGTTCCGCACACCCGTCTCGTAAACCTGCTGCTCCAGCTGCGTGCCGCCCGCCTTTACCAAAGAGGCCTTGATCTGCCGGGCAATTCCCTCATAGGCGGGGTTCGGCATCACCAGCCGCACACCGGGCTTGCCAAGGTCTTGCAGGCTGGTGATGTGGGCCGGATTGCCCTTGGGCACCATGATTGTGAGGTCATTGGTGACATAGGGCACGGCTGGGCCGTCGAGCAGCCCGGCGGCGATTTGCGCATTCACCTTCTTCAGCCCGGCAAGATACACATCGGGCTTGGCCGTGAAGGTCATGTTGCCCGAGGTGAACACGCCGCCATCCTTCATCGCGGTGATCAACATGCCCGGTGGAATGGTGACGTAGAAAATCTGCCCCGCATATTGCGGATAGGCGGCCCCGAAGGCCTTCACCAACGGCGCCATCGCGAAATAGTAATTACCGCCGACATAAAGAACCAGCTTGGGGTTATCGAGGCTGCCATGGAAGTCGGCCATGGAATCGACTTCGGGCACGGTGAACACGAAACCTTTGTTGGTGGCATCGTTATTCTCGCCTTGCTGCCAGGGCGGAAAAATCTCCCCCGAATAATGCGGCGCTTCGGCCTTGCCGTTCCAGCCCGGGCTGGTTTGCGCCAAGGCGGAGAGCGGGGTGGCCAAAAGCAGGGCCGCCGCCGCGATCTGCCGGCACAGCCTGAAACCTGTCTTCATGGAATTGGCCCCTTTATGCGTTGATCGCGGCGGTGGATGCTTCAAGCTGCTGCCGTGTAGTGGAAGCCGGCCAGTTGCAGCTCTGGCAAGGTGCCGACCACGCCGGGGCTGAGAACGGCCCCCGGTATCAAATGGTTGGTGAGTTCAGCGGCCAGGGCCTCGTGCGAGAGTCCGCTGGGGTTGATGCCTTTCTTCAGCAGCGCGCCTGAGAATTCCCAGATGGCGTTATGGCAGGCGATGAACACCACGCCGCGCTGCTGCAGCACGGTGATGCTGTTATCGGCAGGCGAGAACGGACCTGCCGGGTTTTCGAACTTGCTCTTATCCTCTTGTGCCGCCGCCGGAACAGCGAGGAACGTGTTGCTCTTGAACTTGCCGCCCGTGAACGAGGCGAGATTATACTTGTCCCAGATCGTCTGGTCGTACAACGCCAGATGCGCCGGGCCGTGTGTCGCGGAAACGGCCAGAAAATCAGGATGTTTCCACGACCAGATTTGCGCGTTGATTGAATTGCGCATCAGGTTCAGCCAGGGGCCGGCAAGGTCGGTATTGTCCCAAACCTGCTTCGGCCCGCCTTTATAG
>JAKBCX010000196.1 GCA_021807465.1 Pseudomonadota bacterium
AGATGCTACGGCGCCGGGTTGCACCGCCTCACGCCGCCCCCGCCAAATCTTCGTAAAAAATCTGCTCCAGCCGCTGCACAATCTCCTCGCGCGTCAGCCCGGCAGGCAAAGGCGGCAGAATGGTGAGATGCACTGGCCCAGGGTATTTGCCATACGCCTTGCGCCCCCAGCGCAGGCCAGAATTGGTGGCGGCGGGCACCACGGGCGCGTTGCCTTGCTGGGCCAGCGCGATAATGCCGCTCCTGATCCGCCCGCGCACGCCATAGGCAACCCGTGTGCCCTCGGGGAACACGATAACCTGCCGCCCGGCCTGCACGGCGTCCATCGCCTTGGTCACCATCTCGCGCAGCGCCTTGCCCCCGCCGCCGCGGTCCACCGCAATCATCCCCGCAGGCTCCATCAGCCCGCCGAAAACAGGGATGCGCCGCAGCTCTTTCTTGAACACGAATACCGGGCGCGGCACCACGCTGAGCCAGATGAGGATATCGAGCGCCGATTGGTGTTGTGCCGCGATAACGGCGCCGCCCGGCGGCAGGTTTTCCCGCCCTTCCACCTCCAGCCTTATGCCGCAGCAGGCGCGCAAGGCCCAAAGACAGATGCGCCCCCATAGCCGCGCCACGCGCACAATGCCATCGGGCAGAAACCGCGCCACCACGGCGCACCAAATGCTAAGCAGCGCGCCGCTGCCAAACATGACGATATTAAAACAAGTAGACCGGAGCAGCCGCATGGGGGCTAGGATACCGAGTGCAGCAGCCTATCGGCAAGATGCCGCAGCCCAGCGCGCACGGTGAGGTATTTTGTGTATTCCCCCGCCAGCAGGCGCAGCGTGGGCAGGCTTATTATTTTACGCATGGCGGGCGGGCGCACCGGGTAGGCAATCAGCCGCGTATCCGGCATGGCCCGGCGCATTTCCTGCAAGGCGCGGGGCATGTGGTAATCGGCTGTAACCACAATAAGCGTGCGCATGTGGTGCTTGGCCACCCAGCGCGCGGTTTCCACCGCATTGCCATGGGTGGTGTCCGCCATGTGGCCGATGGTGATGTCCTCCGCGTATTGGGTGGCGGCCGGGGCGTTATCCTGCGTAAAATCGCCCAGATACGTGCCGCGCCCGGCGCCAGAAATAAGCAGGCGCGGCGCTTGCCGGTCGGCCAGCAGCGCCAGCGCCTCGGCCACGCGGTCATCGCCGCCGGTAAGGGCCACAATGCCATCGGCCTGGGGCACGGGGTTGGGCGGCACGGAGGTGAAAACGGCGATGGCGAACACCGCAAACCCCGCCAGCCAAAGCCCGCACACCACCCCCACGGCCCGCACCAGCATACGTGCCAGCGAAAAACGCTGGAGGCGGCGCGGGCGGCGGGCCATCAGGGCAGCCCCCGCAGCCAGCGGCGCACGGTTATTTGCGACGTAACCCAGCCAATGCCGGCGGCGGCCAGCGGCAAAATGGGCAAAGTTGCCAATAGCGGCAGCGGCAGGTTGAACAAGGCGCCGCCGCCGGCATCGATGCCCGTACCCGCAAACGGCGCGGCCAGCCAGGCCAGCCAGGCCAGCACCGGCAGCGCGGCAATGGTGCCCCCCACCGCGCCCGCGGCCACCAGCACGGTAGCGCGGCTGGAAAAGCGCGCGGCAATATCGCCATCCAGCGCGCCCAGCCCATGCACGATGGTTATGGTATCGCGCCGCTGCGCCAGCCCGGCGCGCGCCGCCACCGCCACCACGGCCGCGGCCACCGCCGCCACAATCAGCAGCACCACCGCCGCGCAATCTTGCAGCGAGCCGGTCAGCGCGGCCACGCGCGCGGCCCAGATGGCACCTGCATCCACCAGCGTGCCGGGGGCGATTTTATCCAGGCTCTCGCCCAGCGCGTCGGGCGAGCTGGCCCCGGCCCAACGCGCGGAAATCACGCTGGGCAAATCCAGCCCAAGCTCAGTGGCATTCCCACCCAGCCAGGGGGTCAGTAGCTTGTTCTCATCGGCCTGGCTCATCAGTTGCGGGTTTTCCACCCCTGGCATCTGGGCCAGCGCCGCCTGCACAGCGGCCAGGCGCATGACTTTGCCCGTGGCATCGGGGTCATTCGGCTGCGGCACCTGGATTGTGAGCGTGGCGCTGGCCTCGTTCTGCCAGGCGCGCGCCAAGCTGGCGCTGGCCAGCGTACCGGCCAGGCCCAGCGCGGCCAGAAAACTCATCGCCGCCACCAGCATGGGCAGCAGCCGGTCAGACAGCGCCTCGCGCAGGCCCAGATCGTCGCGCTTAGCCATTCTGCACCATCCGCCCCGCCTCTATCCGCAGCCGGGGTGCCGGGTAACGCTCCACCAGCGCCATGTTATGCGTGGCGATAATCACCGTGGTACCCAGCCTGTTAAGCGCGGTAATCAGCAACATCAGGCGCTGGGCCTGCTCGTCGTCCAGATTACCCGTTGGCTCATCCGCCACCAGCAGCTTGGGCCGGGCCACCACGGCGCGGGCAATGGCAATGCGCTGCTGCGCCCCGCCTGAAAGCTCGTCGGGCCGCGCATTCAGCCTGTCCTCCAGCCCCACCCAGCGCAGAATTTCCGTCACATCGGCGTTAATCTGCGTCTCGCCCCGGTGGGCAAGGCGCATGGGCAGAGCCACGTTGTCGTAAGCCGAGAGTTGCGGCAGCAGGCGGAAATCCTGGTACACCACACCAATGCGCCGGCGCAGCAAAGCTGCCTCGCGCCGTGAAATATGCGCAGCCCTGGTCCCCAGAATTTCGATGAATCCGCGCGCCGGATGCTCGGCCAGGTAGATGAGCTTGAGCAGGCTGGTTTTGCCCGCGCCCGAGGGGCCGGTGAGCCAGCGGAAGCCGCCATCGGGAATTTCAAAGCTGATTCCACGCAAAACATCGTGCCCTGGCGTACCGGGGCGCGTGCGGTATTTCAGCCAAACATCCTCGAACCGGACCATTTACCCGCTACTCTGCCCCCCAATTTCCGCAACCCTGCCAGTGCCGCAGAAAATACACATATTTTCAGCTTTCTACAGGCCGTTATTGCGCGCTTCCGGCAAAAATGCCATGCGTCTCTCTGCCATGCAGATTGTATGCCCGAATTGCTCTACCGCTTACGAGATCCCCGACGCCGTTTTTGCCGGGCGCGCGCGCAAGCTGCGCTGCGAGCAATGCGGCACGCAATGGCGCGCCGGGCCGCCAGGCGCGGAAGGCCAGCAAGGCGGTGCATTACCGCCCGAGCCGGAAGTGAGCCGCGTGTTCGGCAAGCCAGTGGATGCCCAGGCCAAGGCTGAATTCCAGCAAGCCATAGCGCGCGAGGGCCATGGGCCGGACCAGACGGCGCCCCAGCCCGAGGCCAGCGCGGAATCAGAAGATTCGTTTATCAACCTGGTGATGGCGGCGCGCAGCCGTTCCATCGAGTTCGAGCCAGAACCACCGCCCGAGCCGCGCTTCCGCCCTAAAGGCCCGGTGCTGATCGGCGGGCTGGTGGCGGTATTCCTGGTTGTGGTGGCGGTTTTGCTGATGCGCATGCGTTAAGAGCCGCCACGAGAGGCCGCCGCCTGAAATTTCGAAAACACCAACCCCTTACCCACCGGCACCACAATAAAAAAGGCGGCTCGCGCCGCCTTTTTTCAGTACCGTTTACTGCCCGCCATAGCGCGCCAGCAAGGTGCGCAGCGGGTTGGCGCCTTGGTTCTGGCCCTGGCCTTCCACCACAATCTGCCGGGCGCTCAGCACCTGCCCGTAATATTGCTGCTGCGCGCCAGAATCGTCCGACAGCACCGAGCCGGCAAGCGAAATGCCGCCATACAAGCCCTGACTCTTGGATATGCTGATAATATCGGCATCCAGCGCGGTAGACATGGCGCCACTTACCCCCGTGCCGAACGTGGCCAGGGTAATGCCGGCATCGGCGCCGAACTTGAAGTGCGAGTTGAGCAGCGCGTTCAGCCCGCCATTGGTCATCACCAGCATCATCAGCTCGGAGGTTTGAATACCGGCCTGCAGCCCAAAGCTGCCGCTGCCGAAGCTATACAAGGCGGGGTAAGACCAGCTGCCATCGGCCGTGCGCCCAGACATGACGCAGGTGCCGCCCTCTCCGCCAAAAATAAAGCCGCCGCGGAAGATGTTGGGGCAGATCAGCACGGCCTTCGCCTTGCGCAGCAAATCCTGGGTTTGCTTGCCCAGCGTGCCGCTCATCATGTCTTCCAACGCCAGGGTGGAGCTATCGACCAGATGTTGCGGCGGGTCCGCCAGCGCCGGCGCGGCGGGGGCCAGAACCAAAGCAAGCGCGAGCAAAAGACGCTTCATATTACACTCCTCGGTGGCTTTATGCTGCCGTTGCCGGCTGTGCGGGGCGCGGCGCGGCTATTTGGTTAGCCTGTGTGGCGGGATGTTCGTTGACTGACAAGACCCGCCAGCCCCGCACATTACGTTCAATTTGGGTGAGCGAAATATTATCGATTTGCAGGCACAAAGCCTG
>JAKBCX010000197.1 GCA_021807465.1 Pseudomonadota bacterium
CAAAAAGGCCGAGGACGCCTTCAAGGCGGCTTCGGCCGCCAACGACATATTATCCGACCCCGAAAAGCGCGCGCGCTACGACCGGGGCGAGATAGACGGCGCGGGCAATGAGCGCGCGCCCCAAGGCGGCTGGCACCCAGGTGCTGGCGGTGGCGGGTTTGGCGGCGGGTTCGAGGATATTTTCTCCAACATCTTCGAGCAGCGGGCGCGCGGCCCGGCACGCGGGCAGGATGAGCGTTATTCGCTGAAAGTGGAATTCCTGGAGGCCGTGAACGGCGGCACCAAGCGCATCACCCTGCCGGGCGGGCAAGGGCTGGACGTAAAAATTCCCCCCGGCACCAAAGAGGGAGACGTGCTGCGCCTGCGCGGGCGCGGCCAGCCCGGGCGCAGCGGCGGCCCGGCGGGCGATGCGCTGATAGAGGTGCATGTCGCGGCGCATAAATTCTTCCGCCGCGAAGACAAAAACATCCATCTCGACCTGCCGATCTCGCTGAAGGAGGCGGTGCTGGGCGGCAAGGTGACCGTGCCCACCCCCAGCGGCGAGGTGGTGATGACCATAAAGCCCCATTCGGAAAGCGGCACCGAGCTGCGCCTGCGCGGCAAGGGCGTGCCCGCGCATGGCCACGCCCATGCCGGAGATTTGCACGTAAAGCTAAGCGTGGTGACTGGCCCGGTGGATGAGGCGCTGGAGGAATTCCTGAAAACCTGGGAGCAGCCCGGCTTCAACCCCCGCGCCAGGCTGGGCTGAGGCCCCGCCGGGCCGGCTTCGAAACAATGTGTAACGGTTAGCCCCGAAAACCGCGTCCTATCGCCGCTTTCACTTGAATTTCCGCCAATTTACGCCATGATACTAGCTGAACCCCGCAAGGGGTTATTCCAGGAGCAACCGAAATCCATGGCTTTTAACCAGAATAATTCCTACCGCACGGCGCAGGCCGGTTTTGGCGCGTACGACACCGCGGCACTCGATGCCGGGCTGCGTGCCTATATGCTGCGCGTGTATAACTGGATGGCCTCCGGCCTGGTCCTCACGGGCCTGGTCGCCTTCGCCATCTACGCCGTGCCATCCCTGCACGCGCTTTTCTACACCACGCAGATGAGCGCCTCCGGGGCAATGGTGCAGGTGCCCACCATCCTCTCCTACATCGCCATTTTCGCGCCCTTGGCCTTTGTTCTGGTGCTCAGCTTTGGCGTGAACAAGCTCTCCACCCAGGCGGCGCAAACCCTGTTCTGGGTGTTCTGCGGCGCCATGGGGGCCAGCCTGACCACCATTTTCATGGTCTATACGGCTACTTCCATCGGGCTGGTGTTCTTTGTCACCGCTGGCACCTTCGCCGCCACCAGCCTGTACGGCTACACCACGGGGCGCGACCTTACGAGCATGGGCAGCTTCATGATGATGGGCCTGTTCGGCATCATCATCGCCATGCTGGTGAACCTGTTCCTGCACTCCCCGGCCATCCAGTTCGCCATCTCGCTCATCGGCGTGGTGGTGTTCGTCGGCCTTACCGCCTACGACACGCAGCGTATCAAGGCTGATTATGTTCAGTACGGCTCGGCCTACGGGACGGAGCTGGCGGGCAAGCGCTCGGTTTACGACGCGCTGCAGCTTTACCTGAACTTCATCAACCTGTTCCTGTTCCTGCTGCAGCTCTTCGGCCAGCGGAACAGCCGCTAATGGCCGGCGCTGGTTCCAGCGCGGCCGACAGCATCGCGGTCCTGACCTGCATAGGCCAGGACCGCCCCGGCTTGGTGAACGCCATTGCCGAGACCATCTCCGCCGCGGGCGGCAACTGGCTGGAAAGCCGGATGGAGCATCTGGCCGGGCAGTTTGCCGGCATTGTGCAAGTGCGCGTGGCGGCGGAGCGCATTCCCGCCCTTACCGCCGCGCTGCAGGCCCTGCCGGGCCTAAGCGTGGTGCTGGCCCAGGGCCATAACGGGCCAGAACCGCAGCTTGTGCCGCTTACCCTGGCGCTGCTGGGGCATGACCGCCCCGGTATTGTGCGCGACGTAACCCAGGCCCTGACGCGGCTGGGCGTGAATATCGAGGAATTCTCTTCCAGCATAGAAAGCGCGCCCTTCACCGGCGAAGACATGTTCCGCGCCACGCTGCGGCTGGGCCTGCCCGAGCACGTCTCCAGCGATGAGGTCCAGCGCGTGCTGGAACGGCTGGCGGATGAGATTATGGTGGATATTCGGGCGGAAGAGGCGGTTTAACCGCGCCTCACCGCCGCTGGCAGGTGCCAGCTCACTGGTCATCGCGAGCGCAGCGCGGCGATCCATCTTGTGGGCCGCAGAGGAAACCCTTTGGTTTTGGACGAAAAATGGATCACCACGCTGCGCTCGCGATGACACAGGGATGAGCACTAACAGGGAAAACAAGCGCAGATAGACTTTTCAAACAGTTTCTATGCTGCTGGCGCGGCCAAGCAGGTCCAGATCTTCAGGGAAAGCCTCTGGTCAACCGTCACTTACCGCCCCAGCGCCGCCATCATCTCCGCCCATTCCCGCTTGCTCAGCCCAGACCCCGCCTGCTCCACCGCCTCTCCGGCCAGCATCCGGCGCAGAATCTCCATCATCTTGGCCGAGAAGGTCACAGCCCCCAGGCGATAATCGCAGAACGCCTTGGTGGAGAGCGGCACCCAGGCCTTCGCCATCTCCAGCATCGCCTCGGCATAAACGCGGATTTCATACTGCGCGTGGGCATCGGCCCGCAGGCGCAGGAAGTGGAAGAGATTATGCAAATCCGTCTTCCAGTACCATTGCGTATAGGTATTCAGCGTCAAATTCATCCGCGCCAGCTCGCGCGCCAGGGCGATGTCCTCGCCCAGCATTTCCTCGTAATGCGCGTAGGTCTGGTCCGCGTCCTCGCGCAGCAGGCGCAGCACGCGCTCGGCGGTGGCGCCATCCAGCACCGCGCCACGGCCCTGCTTGTTATCCGCGGATTGCACGGCAAGCTGCTCCGGGGCGGGCAGATAGAAATCCTTGTCCAGAATGGAGTAGCGGGCGGAATACTCGTTCACATTCGCCGTGCGGTGCCTAATCCATTGCCGCGCCACGAAAATGGGCAGTTTGACGTGGAATTTTATCTCGCACATTTCAAACGGTGTGGAGTGGTAATGGCGCATGAGGTAGCGGATCAGCCCCTCATCCTCCAGCGCCTTGCGTGTGCCCCGCCCGTAGGAAACACGGGCCGCCTGCACCACGGCGGCATCATCGCCCATATAATCCACCACCCGCACAAACCCGTGGTCCAGCACCGGCACGGGCTTGAATAAATATTCCTCCAGCGCGGGCACGGTGGGGCGCAGCGTGGCGTGGGTGGCATTGCGGGCGGCGTCGATCTCGGCGCGCTGTTCTGGGGTCAGGGTCATGGCGGGCACTCTTTCACAATCCGCGAGTCGCGCCTATATAGAGCCTGCCGGCTTGCCGGCTATGGTGATAAACGGTGCGTGGAATAAACATTATGGACCCGGGGGCAGTACCCGGCGCCTCCACCATTATTCCGGCTTGCAAGGCCAGGATTCATGGGGGCGAAACAGACTCGACATGTGTAGTAAAGACCCACCTTTTGCCCGGCATTGTACCGCCGTTATCGGGCTAATCTTTAAATGCGAACGATAACAACGTTGCATTCGCTGTCGCTGCCTAAAAACAGCTAAGCGCGGTTCGGGGGGCACCGGGCAACAGAAGCCCCCCACTCACGAAATTCCCCAAACGCGCTCTGCCAGCCATCCGCCGGTTTGGCGCCTATTCCCCCGCTTTCGGCAGGCGTATCACAAAGCGCGCGCCCACGATGTTCCCGTCCTCATCGCGCCGGTTCTCGGCGGAAATCCGGCCGTGATGCGCTTCCACAATCTGGCGCGAGATGGAGAGGCCAAGGCCCGAATGGCTGCCGAATTGCTCGGTTTGCGGGCGCTCGGAATAAAAGCGGTCGAAGATGGAGTCGAGCTTGCCATCCGGTATGCCCGGCCCTTCATCCTCCACCGCCAACTCAATCAGCCCGCCTGTCTCGCGCCCGCGCAGCCAAATTTTACCGCCCGCGGGCGAGAACGAGATGGCGTTGCCGATAAGGTTGCGCAGCACCTGCACCAGCCGTGTTTCCGAGCCGCGCACATAAAGCCCCTCCGCCGGGGCCTCCACCAGCACGAAGGGCTGGCCCTCGCGGCGCGTGGCGTCGTGGATTTCGGCCAAAGTGGCCAGCATCTTAGCCATGTCCACAATCTCGTAGCGGGAGCGCGACAGCTCGGCATCCAGGCGCGAGCTGTCGGAAATATCGGTAATCAGCCGGTCCAGCCGCGAGACATCCTGGGTGATGATGGCAAGCAGGCGCGAGGCGCGGGCCGGGTCTTCCACCCGGGTCAGCGTCTCAATGGCCGAGCGGATGGAGGAAAGCGGGTTCTTGATCTCGTGGCTCACATCGGCGGCGA
>JAKBCX010000198.1 GCA_021807465.1 Pseudomonadota bacterium
TGGCCGTGCCAGCCGCCGGGCGGCGGGCCGCCGTGCCAGCCGCCGCCATGGTCACCATCCCAATCGGCCCGGGCGGGGCCGGCGGAAAGCGCCAGGCTGCCCAGCAGGGCGGCGGCGAGAATAAGGGTCTTTATACGCATCGGGGTCTCCCGTCAGTCATTTGCCGCCGTTGATATAAAGCAGCCGCGTGGCAGAACCATGCCGCAACAAGGGCCGAATGATGGCGGGCGCTGGTGAAGATTAAATTTATTTAGAATCAGAACCGTATTAACTTTTCTGCTTGCGGAACGCGGAGCGCTGGGCATAGAATCGGCGTGAGTCCGGTACGTCCGGCAAAGTCAAGGAAAGTTTTGTGCTTCGCACTGTCCGCAACCAGATTCGCGCCGCCGCGCCGCCCATACTGCTATTGGCCGTTACCTATTATTTTGGGTGGAACACGGTACACGGCAAAAGCGGGCTGGAGGCGCAGCGCGTGCAGAAGCAGGAACTGGCCCAAGCTATTGCCCGGCACGATGCCGCGGAGGCGGAGCGGGTGGCCTGGCAGACGAAAATTGCCGACCTTAGCAGCCAATCGGTCCACCGCGATATGCTGGATGAACAGGCGCGCGCCGTGCTGAACCTGGCCAATCCGCAGGATCTGGTGATCGACCTGAGTGCGCCGAAAGCAGCGCAGTAATCCAAATTATCGTTTTATTTTTACCCGCAGCATGGTCAATGCGTGCGGCGGACACGGGCTGTTTGTAATTTTATTTCGCCGCATGAAAGCCCCCTAGCGCTGAGAGGTGATAATTAACCTATTTTTGGTTAATTTGAAAATTTGCTGTATTATATGAGAGACTTAGAAAGCCCCTCTTGTGCGGGCCGCCATGTTAGGCAAGAGTTTACGCGACAAACATGCAGGAGCAAAGCGCCATGGCCGCCGCCCCCGATAAATCCCGCAAATCCCGCAAGCTCACCGATTCGATGGATCGTGCTGAATTGCTTGACGCATATTCCACGATGCTGCTTATCCGCCGGTTTGAGGAAAAGGCCGGGCAGCTTTACGGCATGGGGCTGATTGCAGGGTTCTGCCATCTTTATATCGGCCAGGAGGCCGTGGTGGTGGGGATGCAGCACTGCATCGAGGATGGGGATGAGGTGATTACCTCGTACCGCGACCACGGGCACATGCTGGCGGCGGGCATGGACCCGAAAGGCGTGATGGCCGAGCTGACCGGGCGCTCCGGCGGCTATTCCAGGGGCAAGGGCGGCTCGATGCACATGTTCTCGAAGGAGAAGGGCTTCTTTGGCGGACATGGTATTGTGGGGGCGCAGGTAAGCCTGGGCACGGGGCTTGGCTTTTCCAACTGGTATAGGGAGAATGACCGGGTTTCGCTCACCTATTTCGGCGAGGGCGCGGCCAATCAGGGCCAGGTTTATGAGAGTTTCAACCTCTCCAACCTTATGAAGCTGCCGGTGGTGTATATTATTGAAAACAACCGCTATGCCATGGGTACCAGCGTGGAACGGGCCTCGGCGTCGCGCGATTTATCGTTGAACGGCGTGCCTTGGGGCATGCCGAGCATGGCAGTGGACGGGATGGACGTACTGGCGGTGAAGGCGGCCGGCGAAGAGGCCGTGGCGCATTGCCGCTCTGGCAAGGGGCCGTTTTTGCTGGAGATGAAAACGTACCGGTACAGGGGGCATTCAATGTCCGACCCCGCCAAATACCGCACGCGCGAGGAAGTGCAGAAAATGCGCGCCGAGCATGACAGTTTGGACCACGCCAAGGCCAAGCTGATTGAACTGGGAATAGATGAGGCCGCCTTGAAGAGGATTGACGATGAGGTGAAGGCCCGCGTGCAGGAGGCGGCGGATTTCGCGCAAAGCTCGCCCGAGCCGGAGCCGGGTGAACTTTATACCGACGTGCTGGTGGAGGGCTGATACAGATGGTCGATATTCTGATGCCCGCCCTCTCCCCCACCATGACGGAGGGCAAGCTGGCCAAATGGCTGAAACAGCCGGGGGACGAGATAAAATCTGGCGATGTGATTGCCGAGATTGAGACCGACAAGGCCACCATGGAGGTGGAAGCGGTTGATGAGGGCAAGCTGGAAGAAATTCTGGTGCCGGAGGGCACAGAGGGCGTAGCCGTGAATACGGTGATAGCCCGCATGGGCGGTGAGAGCGCCCCGGCGGCGAAGCCGGAGGCCCCTGCCCCGGTACCTGTGGAAGCGAAGGCCGCCCCCGCCGCGCCTGCGGTGCATAAGACGGTGGTAGAAGTGCCCGAGGCCGAATGGGGCGAGACCAAGCCCATGACGGTGCGCGAGGCGCTGCGCGAGGCCATGGTGCTGGAAATGCGCGCCGATGGCGATGTGTTCCTGATGGGCGAGGAAGTGGCGCAATATCAGGGTGCCTACAAGATCAGCCAGGGAATGCTGGATGAGTTCGGACCGAAGCGCGTGATCGACACGCCGATTACCGAACATGGCTTTACCGGCATGGCCGTGGGTGCGGCGATGAACGGGCTGAAGCCGATTGTGGAATTCATGACCTTCAACTTCGCCATGCAGGCGATTGACCAGATCATCAACTCCGCCGCCAAGACCTTGTATATGTCCGGCGGGCAGATGGGAGCGCAGATTGTGTTCCGCGGCCCGAACGGGGCGGCGGCGCGGGTGGGGGCGCAGCATAGCCAATGCTATGCGAGCTGGTATGCGCATTGTCCCGGCCTGAAGGTGGTGGCGCCGTGGAGTGCGGCGGATGCCAAGGGGCTGCTGCGCGCGGCGATACGCGACCCGAACCCGGTGATATTCCTGGAGAATGAGATTCTGTATGGGCACAGCTTCGAGTGTCCGGTTTCGGATGATTTCATTCTGCCGCTCGGCAAGTCCAAGGTGGAGCGCGAGGGTACGGATGTAACGATCATCGCCTTCTCCATCATGGTGGATGTGGCAATGAAGGCGGCGGATGCGCTGGCGGAGCAAGGGGTGAGCGCGGAGGTGATCAATCTGCGCACCATCAGGCCGCTGGATATTGAGACCATCGCGGCCAGCGTGAAAAAAACAAACCGCGTGGTAAGTGTGGAGGAAGGCTGGCCGTTTGCCGGTATCGGCTCCGAGATTATCGCCACGGTGGTGGAACATTGCTTTGACTGGCTGGACGCGCCACCCGCGCGCGTGGCCGGGGTTGATGTGCCCATGCCCTATGCGGCGAATTTGGAAAAACTAGCGCTGCCACAGCCTGAATGGGTTGTGGACGCGGTAAAGAAATTCTTTTGAGCCTGGGGAAGCGACAATGTCCATTAACATTCTGATGCCCGCCCTCTCGCCCACCATGACGGAAGGCAAACTCGCCCGCTGGCTCAAGAAGGAAGGGGATGAGGTGAAGTCCGGCGATGTGCTGGCGGAGATTGAGACCGACAAGGCCACCATGGAGGTGGAAGCGGTGGATGAGGGCTACCTCGCCAAGATTGTGGTGCCGGATGGCACCGAAGGCGTGGCGGTGAATGCGGTGATTGGTATTATGACCGCTGAAAAGGGCGAGAAGCTGGACGCGCCTGCCCCGGCCAAAGCGGCAGTAGCTGCACCCGCGCCTGCCCCGGCTGCTGCCGCGCCGGTGGCGCCGGTTGCCCACCAGCCTGCTCAGGAGGAGCGTATTTTTGCCTCGCCTCTGGCCAAGCGTATTGCCAGGCAGGCGGGGATTGATCTGGCTAATGTGAAAGGCTCTGGTCCGAATGGGCGGATTGTGAGGGCGGATTTGGAAGGTGCGCTGGCACAGGCGGCAAAACCAGCCCCTGCCGCAGCGGTGGCACCTGCGCCCGCGCCGAAACCGGCGGCGGCCACGCCCGCGATTTTTGGCGCGCACAAGAAGCTGCCGAATTCTTCCATGCGGAAGGTGATCGCGAAGCGGCTGCTGGAATCGAAACAAAATGTGCCGCATTTTTATCTGACCGTGAATATAGAGCTGGATGCCCTGCTGGAACTGCGCGCCAAGCTGAATGCCACGGCGCCAAAAGATGGGTCTGGGGCCTTCAAGCTTTCGGTCAACGATTTGATTATTAAAGCCTGTGCGGTGGCGCTGAAGCGGCATCCGAATGTGAATGCAAGCTGGACCGACGAGGCGATTCTTCAATACGACGACGTTGACATTTCCATTGCGGTGGCAATTCCCGACGGGCTGATTACGCCGATTATCCGTAAGGCGGATATGCTGGGGCTGGCGGCGATTTCCAACAGCATGAAAGACCTTGGTGCGCGGGCCAAGGCGGGCAAGCTGAAGCCGGAAGAGTATCAGGGCGGCGGGTTCTCGATTTCCAATCTCGGCATGTTCGGGATTTCTGAATTTTCCGCCATCATCAACCCGCCGCAGGCCTGTATTCTGGCCGTGGGCGCGGGGGAAAAACGCGCCGTGGTGAAGAATGACCAGCTTGCCATTGCCAC
>JAKBCX010000199.1 GCA_021807465.1 Pseudomonadota bacterium
CGGCCAAGTATGTTGACGCGGACCCCGCTAAAGCGGGCGGCTACTCCCCAATGACCCGGCTATTTTATGTAACAGCGGCCCCGGCGTAAAGTGTTGAAAAAATGATGCGCCGCAACAGGGCGTGGCAGATGGCCCCAAGGGGCTGGGAAAGCGCAAGAAGCTGTTTTATCGTGGAGATAGGGGCGTATATCACCATAAGCCGGGCACACGGATGATGGCGAAACCAGGAAAGGCATTTTCAAAATGCGGCACGAGCATGATTCGATTGGAGACATAGAAGTACCGGACAACGCCTATTACAGCGCCCAAACCGCGCGGGCGATGACAAACTTCCCGATCTCCGGCATTCCCATTTCACACCACGAGCATTTGCTGCGCGGCTTTGCGATGGTTAAAATCGCGGCGGCCCGCGCAAACGTGAAGCTGCAAAAGCTCGCCCCCGCCATTGGCAGCGCAATAGAGCAGGCGGCGCAGGAAATTCTTGCCGGCAGGCTGCACGACCAGTTCCCCGTTGATGTAATGCAGGGCGGTGCCGGCACATCGACAAACATGAACTTCAATGAAGTGCTGGCAAACCGGGCGCTGGAATTGAGCGGCCATAAAATTGGCGAGTTCGGCTATATTCACCCCAACGATCACGTGAATTTGAGTCAATCCACGAACGATACATACCCAACCGCGGTCCGCGTTGCGATTATTCTGGCACAAAAATCGCTCTCCGAGGCATTGGGCGGCCTGGCATCGGCTTTCGAGGCCAAGGCTGGGGAGTTCTACGATATTGTAAAGCTGGGCCGGACAGAAATGCAGGATGCCGTGCCGATGACGCTGGGGCAGGAATTCAGTGCATTCGCGACAACGATCCGCGAGGATATAGCCCGGCTGGTTGATGCTGTCGATTTGCTGACCGATGTGAATCTGGGTGGCACCGCAATCGGCACGCGGATTAATGCGGACCCGGCCTATGGGCCGATTGCGATTGCGGAATTAGCGGCACTGAGCGGCATACCTTTTACACAGTCGGGCAATTTGCTGCAGGCGAGCTGGGATATGGGCGCCTTCGTCATGTTCTCGGCCGTGCTGAAGCGCATCGCGACCAAGCTCTCCAAAATTTCCAACGATCTGCGTCTGCTTTCATCCGGCCCCCGCGGCGGCCTTGCCGAAATCGCTTTGCCCTCGCGCCAGCCAGGCTCTTCCATCATGCCGGGCAAAGTGAATCCCGTTATCCCTGAAATGGTCAACCTCGTATGCTTTCAGGTTATTGGCCACGATCTTGCGATTACGCTGGCGGCCGAAGGCGGGCAGTTGCAGCTCAATGCGTTTGAACCCCTGATCGCGCATAATACATTGGACAGTATTTCTCTTTTAACAAACGCCGTGAACACGCTGTCTAAACTATGCGTTGAGGGAATTCAGGCGAACCCGAAGAAATGCCTGGAGCATCTGGAAGCCAGCACGGCAACATTGACGGCCTTGGTGCCCTATATCGGGTATGAACGGGCCGCGGCTCTGGCGAAAATGGCGCTGGCGACAGGGGGCACAATCCGGGAGCTGGCCAAGGAGGTGCTCCCCGATGCGGATATTGATGCGATTCTCGACGCCAAGGTATTGGCGGGGATGGCGTTGAAGAGGGAGTTGTAAGCCAAGCCCGTTCTGTCTTGCCGGGAGACGCTTAGCTTTTCATGGGAAGATCGATATAGACCGTGAGTCCGGGCTGATGATCCTCCAACTGCATTTGCCCGCCATGCAGGCCGGTAATCGCCAGTGCCAGAGCCAAGCCAAGCCCGTTTCCGGGCTGGTTGCGCGCGGCATCGAGCCTGACGAAACGCTGCACGGCGCGGCTGTGCTCGCCGGCGGGAATGCCGCAGCCATTGTCTGAAATTGTAATCCGCACCTGTGCGCCGTGCCGCGCGGCGCGAATGATGGCGATTGTGGTATTCTGCGCATGCAGGATGATGTTATCTAGAAGATTCGCCACGAGTTGCGTGAGCAGGGCCTTGTCACCCGAGAGCATCAGCTCTGGTGCGATGGCGGTTTCAATTTCAATCCCCGCGGCTGTGAAAGAGGGTTCGTAGCTCTCGGCAATGCTCTCTAGTAATGGCGAGAGCTGCACCGGCGCAAAACGGCTCCGGCGCGCGCCAGCCTCGATCTCGGCAATTTGCAGCATGGCGGAGAATATACCAAGCGCCTGGTCAATCTGGGCCAGCGCCTCATCGAACATCGCATCTGCCTCCGGCCCGGTGAAGCGGGGCCGCGAAAGCTCCAGATGCTCCCGCAGCCGTGCCAGGGGGGACCGCAGATCGTGTGATATGTCATTGGTGACCTGCTTGAGATTCTCCATCAGCTCCTGGATTCGTTGCAGCATGGCATTCATGCTGGCGGCCAAGCGGTCGAACTCGTCGCCGCTGCGGCTGATTTCAATCCGGCGTGAGAGGTCGCCTTCCATGATCTCGCGGATCGTATTGGCGAAATGGTCAATGCGGCTCAGTGCCGAATTTGCCGTGAGGTAGCCGCTGAGCAGTCCAAGCGCCATGATGGTGCCGAACACAGCAAGGAATGAACGCGCGATCAGCTTGCTCAGGGCCTGCAGCGCGCTGGCATCCGCGGCAATAACGAGCGTGTCGCCATTAGGGAATTTTTGGGCGATGCCGCGAATGGCCGTAACCCGGCGGGCCAGCAGGAAGCCATCATTCCGGTGGAGTGTTTTGTAGCCCGTCCAGCCCAAAGCGGCGGGTCCGTTTATGTGCAGATTACCCGCGAGCCATGCCCCGCTGGGGCTGAATGCGCCGTAAAACAGCCCGCCGCCTTCCGCTAGTGTCTGCTGCACATTCCAACTGAGCGATTGCTTGTTGTTTTGAATGTCGGAGCGAATATCGCTCAGTGCCCCCGCAACGGCGCCGTCAATCTGGTCGCGCCAGCTTGTTTCCGCCGCGTGGTGGATGATGGCGAATACCAGTACCGCGCCCGCCAGAGACAGTGCCAGGCTGCGCAGCGCCAGGCGGAAGCCGGATGTGCGGGAGAGCAGGCGGAACGGCAGTTTAGGCCACATCGATTTTATATCCCGCGCCACGGTAGGTCTGGATCAGGGCGGGCGAGAAGCCGTGGTCGATTTTGCCGCGCAGCCGGCTGATATGCGCATCCACGATGCTTGTCTGCGGTACGAAATGAAACCCCCAGACATCTTCCAGCAGCATGGTGCGGGTAACGACCTGCCCTTTATGCAGCAGCAGATACTCAAGCACCTCATATTCGCGCGGCTTCAGCTCTATCTTCTGCCCGGCCCGGCGCACGGTGCGGCTGGCACGGTCCAGCTCCAAATCCGCCGCATGTAGCCGCGTTACCCGCGGCGGTTCTGCATTCCGGCGCCCCAAAGCCGCCACGCGCGCGGCCAGCTCGGCCATGGCAAAGGGTTTTACGAGGTAGTCATCGCCCCCGGCGCGCAAGCCTTCCAGCCGGTCATCCAGCCCACCCAGGGCGGTTAGAAACAAAGCGGGCGCATGGATGTTCGCCGCCCTCAGGGCGCGCAAAAGCGAAAGCCCATCGAGAACCGGGAGCATCCGGTCGATAATCAGCAGATCAAACTGGCCAGAGATTGCGGCCGCCAGTCCGGCATGGCCATCGGCGGCAAGCTGTATCTCATGGCCTTCCGGCTTCAACCCCTCTTGCAGATGGGCGGCGGCTTTGGGGTCGTCTTCTATCAGCAGAATACGCATATGCCGGTATTAGCAAAAAGCTGCCGTTCCGGCGCCATGCAAGATTAATTTTCGGCAAAACTGGCGACATCGGATGAGCATCAAGCCTGCGGCATGACCTCGCCCATGCGCTTCCGCTTGTCCTCCCTGGCCCTTTGCCAACTGCTTGTGGCCTGCACCACCTATCAGCCGGAACCTTTGCCGTCCGTGGCGCATCTGGCGCCCGCGCTGGCCTCCTCTGCGCCTTTAACCATGGCGCAAGTGGCCGCGCTGGCGGTGCGGCGTGACCCGGAGCTGATAGCGGCCAGGGCGCAGCGCGGCATTGCCAAGGCGCAGCTTTTGGCCGCGGGCATGCCGCCCGATCCGTCCATAAGCGGCGGTTTCGAGGCCTTGCTCGGTGGCCCCGGCTCCATGTCTTCTATTTCCGGCAGCCTGGTGCAGGATGTTTCGGCGCTTATTACCTACGCGCCGGAAAAGGCGGCGGCCAGGGCGGGGGTGGCCCAGGTGGATGCCGGGATTCTCTGGCAGGAATGGCAGGTGGCGGCGCAAGCCGAGCAATTATGCGTGACGCTGACAAGCGGCCAGGCCATGCTTGCCAGCTTGCGGGCGGACCAAGCAGAGCTGGACAACATCAACAACTCTGTGCAGACGCAAGTGGCGGCGGGTAATCTTACGCAAGCTGATGCCGCCGCCACGGCAAATTCTCTGGCGGCGGTGCAAGGCGCGCTGAA
>JAKBCX010000200.1 GCA_021807465.1 Pseudomonadota bacterium
ATTGCCTGCTGCTTCCCCAGCGCGGCGGCGGCGGCGCTGGAAGGCAGCAAGAAATTCACCAAGGAGATTGCCGACGCCGCACATATTCCCACCGCCGCCTGGGCCAGCTTTGCCCATGCCGAGGAAGCGCATGACTATATCGAGGCCGTGGGCGCGCCCATCGTCATCAAGGCCGATGGCTTGGCGGCGGGCAAGGGCGTGGTGGTGGCCGCCACGCTGGAGGAGGCGCATGAGGCCGTGACCGCCATTATGGAAGACCGCGTGCATGGCGCGGCGGGAAGCCTGGTGGTTATCGAGGAATGTATGCTGGGCGAGGAGATTTCCGTCTTCGCCCTGTGCGATGGCGAGGAGGCGCTGTATTTTGGCGTGGCCGCCGACCATAAGCGCGTGGGTGAGGGCGATACCGGCCCCAACACGGGCGGCATGGGTGCGATTTTCTCGCCGCCCTGGGCCACGCCTGATGTAGTGCAGCAGAGCATGGAGCGCATCGTCCGCCCCGCCTTGCGCGAGATGGCGCGGCGCGGCACGCCGTTCCGCGGCTTCCTCTTCGCTGGGCTGATGGTGACGGAACAGGGGCCGAAGCTGATCGAGTTCAATGTGCGCTTTGGTGACCCGGAATGTGAGACCGTGCTGCCCATGCTGGCAAGCGATTTGCTGGCCGCGCTGAAGGCCGCGACCGATGGCACGCTGAAAGATGTGAAGCTGGAATGGCACGGTGGAAGCTCCGCCACGGTGGTGATGTGCGCCAAAGGCTACCCCGGCGCTTATGCCACCGGCTCTGAGATTTACGGGCTGGAAGAGGCCGGGCAGATTGAGGGCGTGACGATCTTCCATGCCGGGACCATGGCCGAGCAGAACGGTATTCTCGCCAATGGCGGACGCGTGCTGGCGGTGAATGGCGTTGGCGCCGATTTGCGTACCGCGCTGGCCCGCGCCTATGCGGCGATTGATACGCTGGATTGGGAAGACGGCTTCTGCCGCCGCGATATTGGCTGCCGGGCGCTGGGGCAGGCTTAACCCTTGCGCCGCAGCGCAATCATCACCGTGCTAACAGCCGCCAGCGCCGCCAGCCCGTAAGCCAGCCCGGCTGACCCCAGAAGCGCCATGGCGCCGCCCAGCAAAGGCGGCCCGGCTATGCCGCCTAGCGTATAGACGACCATTGCCAGAGACATGGCGCGCGCGAGCGCGGTGCCGGAAAAGCGTGTGCCGAGCTTAACCATGCCCACGGTGAACAGCCCGCCTTGTGCCGTACCCCACAGCGCCAGCGTTACCCAAACCGCGCCGCCATGCGTGCTGGCTGGCACAGCCAAGGGCAGCAAAATCATGGCCGTGCCGCAGGCAAGTTTCAGGGCGAAGCGGTTCAGCTTGTCGGCCAAAATTCCGGCTAGAAATGCCCCGGTGGCAACGCCCGTCTGGCACACCACCACCAGCAGCGCCGCGCGGTGCACGCTTATGCCAAGCCCCAGCCCCATAACCGGCAGAAGCGAGAGGTTGCATGCCTCGGTAAGCCCCACGATGCCGATGCCGATGAAGCTGGCCAGCTCCGCGCGTAGCACCGTCGTGGCCCGCACGGTGCCTGGCGGCTCGGCAATGCCCCCAGCCTCGCGCCCCGCCGCCAGAAGCAGGGCCATAGCGCCCAGCACCACTGCGGCGGCGAGCAGAAACGCCTCTGGCCCGTGGTGCCCGATGAGAGCCAGCGCACCAGGCCCTGCCGCCATGGAGCCGCTCAGAATCAGCTCATACGCACCGATAAGCCGCCCGCGCAGATGTTCCGGCACGCTGCCATTGATCCAGATATCCATTCCCGCCCAGCGCAAGCCCAGCGAGACGCCCAGTACCAGGGTGAGCGCGGCCCAAATGGCGATGGTATGAGTGGCGCTAAAGCCGAGATACGTGACAGCGGCGAGCGCCAGCCCCGCCAGCACCATGCGCTGCAGCCCGATGCGGTGGATGATGTGCGGAATAAAAGTGGAAACCGCGAGCAACCCCACCCAGGGCAGGCCGGACATAAGCCCCACCAGCGCATCGCTGGCGCCTTGCGCACGTAGTGAGAACGATAGCAGGGGCAGGAACATCCAGAAGGAGCCTGCCGAGAAGAAGCTGGCGGCGGTGGCCAGGAGGAGTCTGTAGGGCATGGGTTATGCTGCCAGCGCTTGCGCCCTTACCAGCCGGGCAAATGCGCCATCTGTAGCCAGAAGATTGGCATGGGTGCCCAGCTCCACCACTTGGCCATCGGCCATCACCACAATCAGGTCGGCATCGCGCACGGTGGAGAGCCGGTGTGCCACGACGATGGTGGTGCGCCCCTGGCGCAGTTTGGTGAGCGCGGTTTGCACCAGCGCCTCGCTTTCCGTGTCCAGCGCGCTGGTGGCTTCGTCCAGCAGCAGGATGCGCGGGTTGCGCAGGAAGGCGCGGGCAATGGCCACGCGCTGGCGCTGCCCGCCCGAGAGCCGCTGGCCGTTAACACCCACGCGCGTGCCCATTTTGTCCGGCATGTCTTTAATGAAGCCGCAAGCCGCCGCCTCGGCCGCCGCCCATATCTCGTCCGGCGCGGCATCTGGCCGGCCGAGGCGGATATTCGCGCCGATCGTATCGTCGAACAGCAGCGCCTCCTGCCCCACATAGGCGATGGCACCGCGTAGGCTGGCAAGCGTGACATTGGTGATGTCCGTACCGTCGATAAGCACGCGCCCGGCGGTGGGGGCGTACAGGCGCGGGATAAGTGCGAGCGCGGTGGATTTGCCCGCGCCCGAGGCGCCGACCAGCGCCAGCATACGGCCAGGTTCGGCGGTGAAGTCGAGATTTTTCAGCCCCGGGCGGCCATCCGGGTAGGTGAAGGCGACGCGCTCGAAGCGCACCTCTCCCGGGCCGGGCGGCAGCGGGATGGCATTGGGTGCGTCGGCAATGGCGGGTGGTTCGTCGATGACGGAGAAAACGCGCACAATGCCGGCCATGCCCTCCTGCATGGCGGCATTCATGGTGCCCAGGGCGCGCAAGGGCCGGGCGGCCATCAGCAAGGCGGAGATGAAACCCATGAACGCGCCGGGCGAGACACCGCGCCAGCCCTCGAAGCCGATGACCAGCGCCACGGCAGCGCCGGCCAGGGCCTCCAGCATCGGGTCCAGCCTGGCACGGATGCGCGCCATGCGGAGCAGCGAGGCATAAAGCTGGGTGAAGGTGTTTTCCGCGCGCCGGCTTTCGTGCTGCTCCAGCCCGTAGGCGCGCACGATGCGGGCCTGGGCGAAGCTTTCATTCAGCATGGCGGCGGCTTCGCCCATGCGTTCCTGCATGCCGCCCGAGGCGCGGCGGATGCGCCGGCCTATTTTTTCCACAGGCACGGCGGCAATGGGGAAAAGCACGAGCGCGATGAGGCTCATCTTCCAGTCCAGATACACCATGGTGCCGACCAGCCCCACCACGGTGGCGGCATCGCCAATGGCGTTCACCGCGCGGGTCATGGCCTCGCGGATCACCGTGGCATCGGTGGTAAACCGCGCGGCGAGCTGGGCCGGGGCCTCGCGCTCCACCCGTGCCAGCGTGGCGTTGGAGAGGTGGCCGAACATCTCATTCTGCAGCCTGCGGATGGTGAGCAGCACCAGATCCTGCGTGAGCACCGCCTGGAAATACATCGAAGCCCCGCGCGCCGAGGCCACGGCGGACATGAGCAACGGCACCTGGTAGAGAATGCGCTTGTCCTTGTGGGTGAGCAGGGTGAAGGCCCAGTCGATAATGGCTGGGTACAGCGCCGTGGTGCCGGACATGATGAGCGTGGCCACGACGATAAGGGCGATGCGGCCCTTGAAATGCCGGACATGCTCACGCCACAGGCGGCGGATAAGGGGAAAGGTGGCGGCGTTCTGGCTCATAGCGGCGTTCTTCAAGCACAGTTTGGGCCGGAGCAAAAATGCGCTACAGCGCGGGCCTATGGATACAATCTACAAGGGCGACCTCTCTACCCGGCGGGGGCGCCGCAATGCCTGGATTGATGCGCTGTTTGTCGACCATGCGTTCCTGCGGATTTTCTGGACGAATTTTGCCGTGGTGAAGCCCGGGGTGCTGTACCGCTCCAACCACCCCACGCCGGGTAATCTGGCGTTTTTTACCCGTAAAGTAGGGCTGAAAACGCTCATAAACCTGCGCGGGCAGGCCAAAAACGGGTCCGACGCCCTCTCGCGCGACGCGGCGCGGCGGCTGGGGCTAGATTTTTACGACATGGCGTTCGAGAGCCGCGGCGCCCCGCACCGGGACCGGATTTTGCGCCTGGCCGGAATTTTCGCGGGCATGAAGGGGCCAGCGCTGATCCACTGCAAATCTGGCGCGGACCGCGCCGGGCTGGTGGCGGGGCTGTTCGTGCTGCTGGAAGGCGGCACGGCGGAAGAAGCGCTGCGTCAGCTTTCTTTGCGCTTCGGGCA
>JAKBCX010000201.1 GCA_021807465.1 Pseudomonadota bacterium
TCCGATCTCGCCTTCTCGGGCCGGGCCGATAAATTCGTCGGGCTGCATTTCTTCAACCCGGTGCCAATGATGAAGCTGCTGGAAATTACCCGCGGCCTCGCCACCTCGGAAGACACCTACCAGACCGTTCTGGCCTTGGCGGGCAAGCTGAACAAAACCGCCATCACCGCCAACGATGCGCCGGGTTTCATCGTCAACCGCGTGCTCTGCATGTTGCTGAACGAGGCCATCGTGGCGCTGCATGAGGGCGTGGGCACGGTCGAGTCGATCGATACCGGGCTGAAGCTGGGCGCCAACCACCCGATGGGTCCGCTGGAGCTGGCCGATTTCGTGGGGCTGGAAACGCTGCTTTCCATCATGCAGGTGTTCCATGCCGAGCTGGGCGACAAATACCGCCCCTGCCCGCTGCTGATTAAATACGTGGAGGCCGGGTGGTACGGCCGCAAGACCGGGCGCGGGTTCTACGATTATTCCAGCAACCCGCCGAAGCCCACGCGGTAATACTGCTTCCAAAACAAAAACCCCGGTTTTGCCCACGCTGCGGGTGGATCCGAGGTTTTTCGTAATTACATATTTCACTTAAATATGTAATTACGAACGGCTTTATGTAGCACCTGCCACCACGAGAAAAGAGACTAAATGCGACCCTTCATTTCAGCCACCATTGCTTCGCGGAGCTTATGCGCCAAGACAAAAGCCGTCTTGTACTGGCAATCAAGATCACGGGAGAGCGCGAGAGCCGACTTGCCCTTCACTTCGTTGCAGAAGATCGCAATCGCCGCGAGATAGTTGCGTAGCGGCATCTTGTGATGCGCAAACAGCGTTCCAGACGTAACACTGAAATCCTTCCGGCAGGCTTTGCAGCGGAAACGGAGGACGCCACAGGGGCGGCGGGCGTCGTACACGGTCGGACACTCGCAATGGATACAAACAGGCTTCCCTTCAGTCTCAGCCCAACGGATGCAGACAAAGGCGGTTTCCGCTTCCTCCTCAGACATGCGCAAAACCGCCGCCAGTGACAGCGTGCGAGCTTTTGCGGAGAGGAGGAAATGCTGGGACATGACATATCAAATATGAGTGGAATTTATCATATTTGATATGATACAGACCGGCCATTGTCAACAGAAAAATATCATATATGATATACTCCTGTCTGAAATAGGAGATGCGTATGGGCTTGGCGTCCACGGAAAAAGAGCTTGCAGAAAAGACAGCCCGCTTCATCAAGGCTGAGATGAAGCGGGCTGGTGTTACGTATGCGGAACTTGCTAAACGACTTGAGGCTCACGGACTCAAGGAGACTGAGGCATCAATAGCGAACAAACTCAGCCGTGGAACAATCGCGGCTACGTTTCTGCTAGCGACTCTAGCAGCACTGGACCTAAGCGGGATTCAGTTGGAGAGCCTGTAGGAGTTATAAATCCCACCGCAAGGTGTCATTATAAAAGGTAAACTCGCGGCTAAATACTTTATCTCCGCCGGTAGCTGACAATTCAACTTGATAAAGGTATCTGCCTTTTTTGAATCTTACAGACTCTGAATGCTCCTCTTGCCCTGCGCAGAAGAACGCCTCGCCCTGCCGATTATGAACTGCGGAAAGTACAGCCCACTGATACTCTTCTAATCCAATAACTACTTCAGGTTCAGAATGGTTTAAGCAAAGAAACTGCGCCCCAGTGTCTAAATAAGCTCCGTTCATATCTTTGATTATAAATCTACCTCGAGTAGTGGCTTTACCTCTTACAACTCCAAGCCATTTTTGAAATTTGTTTTCAACAGGAAGATTTCTTAAGACCAAGTAAAGCCTAGAAATACCATGCTCCTCTTGAGAATGATATTCAGCCTCAATATTGGGCTTAGCCCATCTTAAAAAGAACATTGTTGGCAGCATAAATATTGCTATCAACAATGCTGCAATTGACATGATAAAAGCAGCTAAATCCATCTTGAGCTTAGAGAATAGCGTGCTTTGCTTTCTGTCAATCATTTCAGCCCTCCCTTAAGCTGAGGGAGGGCTGCGATTTTGGTTTGGTGGCAGGTGCTACATAAAACCGATTACGAACCGTTACGGCGCCCTCAACTTATCCAGCAGCACAATATCCCGTGGCAGGCGTTGCAGCACCTGGCCACCGTCAATCACAATGGTCTGCCCGTGGAACGACGGCGAGGCCATGATGAAATCGACCGCGTTCAGAATCTGGTCCGGCGTGCAGCCATGGCGCATCGGGTTGTTGTTATGCGTGCGCTGGAACTCCGCCTCGGTCTGCAGCCCGCTGATAAGGGTGATGCCGGGCGCGATGCCCGCCACGCGCACACGGGGGGCGAAGCTCATCGCGTGCATCTGCATCATGCCCTGCAGGCCGATTTTGGACAGGGTGTAGGAGAAATAATCCGGGTTGAGGGCGAACACCTTGTTATCGACAAGGTTGATAATCAGCCCCTCCTCGCCGCGCGCCTCCACGCCTTTGTACAGCGCCTGCGAGAGCAGAGCGGGCGAGAATAGGTTGACCCGCATGGCGTTTTCCAAATCCGCCACCGTTGCGGTGGCGGCTGTGTCGTAATCGAAGCAAGAAGCGTTGTTGACCAGCATGCCGAGCGGGCAGATAGCATCGCAGCGCGCCACCAGCGTGGCGGTTTCTTCCAGATTGCCCAAAGCCGCGCCCATGGCGGTGGCGGCGCCACCATCAGCGCGGATTGCCGCCGCCACATCCTCGGCCTCGGCCTGAGAATGGTTGTAGTGGACGAATACATGCCACCCCTTGGCGCCAAGGTGCCGGGCAATGGCGGCACCAATGCGCTTGCCAGCGCCGGTAACAAGTGCTCCGCGCATGGCCTATTCAGACTTCAGATGCGCGATCAGTCTCTCGATGGCGGAAGGCTTGTCGATCTGCTCAAGCGCCGCGTACTCGGCCGCCAGGCGGTCCAGGGCGGATTCGTAAATCTGGCGCTCAGAGAAGCTCTGGTCCGGCTGGCCGGCATTGCGGTGCAAATCGCGCACCACCTCGGCAATGGCCGCGGGGTCGCCGGAATTGATCTTCGCCTCGTATTCCTGGGCGCGGCGCGACCACATTGTGCGCTTGATGCGCGCGCGGCCCTTCAGCACGGCCAGCACATCGTCGAACTGCTTTTTGGAGGTGAGCTTGCGCAATCCGGCGGTGCGGGCCTTGTTGGTGGGCACGCGCAGGGTCATGCGGTTTTCGTCGAAGGTGATGCAGATAAGCTCCAGCGAATGGCCTGCGATTTCCTCCACCGCGATGCGCTCCACCTTGCCCACGCCATGGGTGGGGTAAACCACATGGTCGCCCGCGACGAATATTTCCGCCTTGGCGGGCGCGCGGGGCGGGGCCAGCGGGCGCATGGGGCCAGCCGGTATGCCGCCATGCATCACCACGGGCGGCGCGGCAGGCGCGGGGGCAGGCGCGGCTTCCGCTGGCTCGGCGCGCTTGGCTTTGGGTTTTTCGGCGGGTTCGGCGGCCTCTGGCTTGGCGGCTTTGGCGGGTTTGGCTTTCACGGCCTCGGCAGGCACCGCCTCGGCGGCTTTGGCGGATTTTTTCTCCGTCGCTGGCTTCTGCTTTTCGGTCATCACCACTCCAATAACAGCCAAGAACCGGGCGCGAAGGGCCGCGCCCGGTTCATTTTTTGTACCTTAGCATAATTTTGGCCACCCGTCACGCGGGCAGCGGCAATGGCTTACGGCGTGCCCGGGGCGGTGGAGAGCATGGCCTCCTTGCCGGGCTTGTCCTTCCACTCATCCGCATCGGCGGGCGGGGTGCCCTTGCGGGTGATGTTGGGCCACACCTTGGCCAGCTCCGCATTACGCTCGGCCCAGGCCGTGGCGCGGTCATCGCTATCGGGGAAGATGGCCTCAGCCGGGCATTCCGGCTCGCACACGCCGCAATCGATGCACTCATCCGGGTGGATAACCAGCATGTTCTCGCCAACATAGAAGCAGTCCACCGGGCAGACCTCCACGCAGTCCATGTATTTGCACTTGATGCAGTTTTCGGTGACCACGTAGGTCATTAGTCACTCCTCGAAGCAAGGTCGAATTTCTGTTCCCCCTACGCGCGGATAGGGGTTTGCGCAAGGTTTGGGGTTACCCGATCTCCCGGTAAAACCCCTGCGCCACCGGCGCGCTCCCGCGCCGCTCCGGCAAGCCCAGAATTTCCACCACCTTCACCCCATTCGGCAAGGCCAGGGTCAGCACATCGCCGGGGCGGAGCTTGGCGTGAGGCTTTTCCGTGGGCTGGCGGTTGATGCGCACGGCGCCTTTTTCCACCAGCGCCACGGCAATGCCGCGGGTTTTGCAGAAGCGGGCGAAGACCAGGAATTTATCCAGGCGCAGAACGTCCGCGTCTGCCCCCATCTACCGCCGCGCCGCCAGTTTCAGGGCGGCCAGCGCCGC
>JAKBCX010000202.1 GCA_021807465.1 Pseudomonadota bacterium
GGCGCGCGCAGGAAGGGCAGGAGATAACGCGCACGCCGCGGTGCCGCAGGCCGAGCGATTTAAGAATATCCCAGCCCACATGCACTTCTTCCTCCGGCTCGGCGGAAAGCGAGACACGCATCGTATCGCCAATGCCGGCCCAGAGCAGAGAGCCAAGGCCGATGGACGATTTCACCGTGCCCGCGCGCTTACCGCCCGCCTCGGTAATGCCGATATGCAGCGGGTGGTCGCATTGCTCGGCAAGCTGCTGATACGCCGCCACGGCCATGAAAACGTCAGACGCCTTCACGGAAATCTTGAACTCGTGGAAATCGTGATCCTGCAGAATCTTGGCGTGTTCCAGAGCGGATTCCACCAGCGCATCCGGGTTAGGCTCGCCGTATTTCTCCAGCAGATGCTTCTCAAGAGATCCCGCATTCACGCCGATGCGCATAGAGCAATTATGGTCGCGCGCGGCCTTGATAACTTCCCGCACGCGCTCCGGGCTGCCGATATTGCCGGGATTGATGCGCAGACACGCAGCGCCAGCCTCGGCCGCCTCGATGCCACGCTTATAGTGGAAATGAATATCCGCCACGATCGGCACATTCACCTGTTTGATGATGTGCTTCAGCGCCGCCGTGCTTTCCTCATCCGGGCAGCTCACCCGCACAATATCCACGCCCGCCTTCTCGGCGCGCAGAATCTGCGCCACGGTGGCTTCCACGTCATGGGTCAGCGTGTTGGTCATGGTCTGCACGGAAATCGGCGCGTCACCGCCCACTTTTACCGGGCCGACGCTGATCTGGCGCGATTTGCGGCGGGCGATCTGCTGGTATTCGCGGTAATTCATCGCTTGGTCCTTATGGTGTGCCGCCGGGCGCGGTGCCGGTGGCGGAAGAGACGGGCGTGGCTGGGGCGCTGGCAGGTGGTGTGGCCTGCCCGCCCGGTGCGGCTGGGGTGAGCTGGATACCGTGTAACACCACGCCCACACCGCCCAAGGGCGCACCGGCAACACCGTTATTCACGATCACAGTGCCGCCAGCATTGCCGGTGGTCATGGTCAAGCCTGGCTCCTGGGGTACGGGCCAGCTTTCACCCGGGTGCAGCACTTTGCTGAATAATATGTTGCCCTGGGCGTCATGCACTTCAATCCAGGCATCCTGCGTGGCGCTGATAACAACTCCGGCGCCTGGCGCCGGTGCCGCGGGGGCAGGGGTGCCATTGCCGGGCGGCGGCGGGCTGGTTGTGGCGCTGGGTGCCGCTATGCCGGTGGCTTGTGTGGCGGTTGCCGTGGCGGCAGGCAAGGCGGGTGCTTGCGTGCCCGTGGCGGGTGTTGTTGCGGCTGCCGTGCCTGCGCCAGCCGAGGCGGGGGCCTTAGCCTGGGCGGGGGGTGTAGCCGGGGGTTGCGTGGGTTGTGCGGCGGCAGGTGCCGGGGGCTGACTCGGCGCCGGGGTTACGGGCGCAACCTCAATCTTTGGCGGGGTGGCCAGCGGGGCGAGCTGCGCTGGCACAGCGGGTACTTTTTCGGCCATGCGGCGCTGGGTAGAGGAATAATGGTACCACAACCCATATCCTGCCAGCAGGAGTACCGCGCCTACCAGAATGGCAGCGCCCTTTGGCACGCCGCTATCGGGCACAGGGGCGATGAAACGCATCTCCGCCTTGGCCGAATCGTGCAGCTCGCCAGCGGCGCGGAAGCGGCGGAGAATCTCCTCGGGGTCCAGCCCCAAGGCACGGGCATAGGTGCGTACAAATCCGGCACGGTAAGCCGCGCCAGGAAGGGCCTGCAAGTTGCCCGCCTCGATGGCCTCAAGAAATTCCAGGCGGATGCGCAGGCTCGAAGCCAGATCGTCCAGGCGCCAGCCAAGGCGCTCGCGTACCTCGCGCAGCCCAGCCCCTACCGATTGCGTCGCCGCATTCTGCCCATCATCCATTCCAACGGTCCCGCTCAGGTCATCCGGCATTTTGCCAGCTTTCTATACTGCCCGGCATCATATCGCCAAATCATGCTCGCGCGCCCAGGCGGCCAGTGGTTCACGTATGCTGCCCCCTGCGGCGCCCGCGCGGCGCAGCTCGCGCAGCACCGGGCGCAGCGTGTTCAAATCCGCCTCCACCAGTACCGCCTTCACCGGCAGAATCGCGTTGCCGGACATGGATAGGCAGGTAATGCCCAGTGCCGCGAAGGCAAGAGCATCCAAAGGCCGTCCTGCTGCTTCGCCGCACAGAGACAGCGACACCCCAGCCTCCTGGCAAACCGTCACCAGCTTCTCCAGCAATTCCAGCACCGGGGCGGAAAGCGTGTCGTAACGCTCCGCCAGCTCCGGCGTGCCACGGTCGGCGGCAAACAAAAACTGCATCAGGTCGTTGGTGCCGACGGAGATAAAATCCGCCTCCGCCAGTAGGCCAGGAAGCTGGAACAGTAGCGCCGGCACTTCCAGCATGGTGCCTGCCTCCAGCTCCTCAGGCGCTGGGCGTATGCGCGCCGCTTCGGCCTCCAGCAAATCGCGTGCGGCGCGGAATTCCTCCACCGTGGCCACCATGGGGAACATGACCGAGAGCTTGCGCCCCTGCGCGCCCAGTAGCAGTGCGCGTAACTGGCGGCGCAGAATAGAGGGCCGGTCCAGCGCCACGCGCAGAGAGCGCCAGCCCATGGCCGGGTTTTCCTCGCCCGAGCTGGCCTCGCCGGGCAGCAGCTTATCGGCGCCCAAATCCAGCGTGCGGAATTGCACGCGCTTGCCGTTGGCGCGGTCCAGCACACGGCCATATTCCGCCGCCTGGCCCGCCACATCTGGTATGCCGCCCGCGGCTAAGGCCGCAATTTCAGTGCGGTATAGCCCAATTCCATCGGCGCCGGTGCGTTCAAGCTGGTCCAGCTCCATGGCCAGCCCCACATTCAGCATAAGCTGGAATTCCGTGCCGTCCTTGGTCACGGCGGGTATATCGCGATACGCCGCCAGGGCAGCCGCGCGCTGGTTGCGGGATTCCACCGCACGCTCATAAACTTCAACCACGGCGGGCTCGGGGCGCAAAATCAGGGTCGCGCCCTCAGCGTCGAGAATCGCCGGGTCATCTTCCCGTGCCGTATCCACCGCCCCCCGGTCCACCTGCAAGGCGGGCAGGCCAAGCGCCCGGGCCAGAATGGCGGCATGGCCGGAGGCTGAGGCTTCCTCGATGGCCACACCGGCTATGCCGCGCGCGTGCCAATCCAGCAAATCGGCTGGCCCCAGGCGCCGCACCAGCAGCAATAACCCGTCGGCGCGCTCGGGCTTGGGCGCCATGCCGCCCAGCGCCACCATCAACCGCCCCACCATATCCTCAATATCGGCCAGGCGCTCGCGCAAATACGGGTCGGTAATGCGGCGCATGCGGTCACGCAAGGACCGCGCCACCTTGTCCACGGCGGTTTCGGCGGTCAGCCCATCGTTAATGGCATCGCGTATCTGTGTCAGCCAGCCCGCGCTCTGTGTCACCATGCGGTAGGCTTCCAGCACATCGCGCGAGGTGGGGCCGGTCGGCATATTGGCCGAGAACAGCTTGTCCAGCCCCTTGTTCACGGCCTCCACCGCATCATCCAGGCGCGCGATCTCCGCTTCCGGGTCGTCGGTCAGCAGCTTGGCGATAGGCGCCTGCGCGCCATAGGGCAGAATTTTGCCGCGCGCGATGCCTGCTGAAAGCACATGGCCGGCAAAGCGCCGGGGCAGCGTGTCGGAGAAGCCCTCCTCGTGAATATCGGTGGCGCCAGCCTTTACCAGCAGCTCGGCCAGCAGCATCGAGACTGTGGCGAGCGCCTCTACCTCTACCGGCGTATAGGCCCGCGCCTCGCGCGACATAACGCCGATAACCCCCAGCGTGCGCCCGGCGCGTTTTACCGGCACGGCGAGCATGGAGGCCATCTCCTCCTCACCAATCTCGGCCCGGTACACGTAGCGCGGGTGGTTTTGCACGTCGGCCAGGTTGAGAATATCGCCCGAGGCCGCCACCATACCGACAATGCCTTCGCCCGCGCGCAGGCGCGTATGGCCCACGGCGCTGATATTCAATCCCTGGACGGCGGCGAGCTCAAGGATTTCGCCCGGCCGGGCGATGTAGATGACCGAGGCATCGGCCTGCAGCCCTTCGGTAACAAGGCGGGCAATATCGGCCAGCGAGGCGGTTCCGGCGGCCAGATGCTCCCGCAGCGAGGCAAAAAGCCGCCTTGTATCGCCGAATTTCGGCTTGCGCTTGCGCCGTTTCGGCGGCGTGTTTTCAGCCCCGCTCTGCACGCGCCGCCAGGGCGGCGATGGCTTGGGAGCGCAGCGCCGCCAGAATTTCGGCAACGGGCAGAATTTCCGTTACCATGCCAACCGATTGCCCGGCCATGACCGAGCCGCTTTCAACATCCCCTTCAATAACCGCGCGGCGCAGCGCGCCTGCCCAGAA
>JAKBCX010000203.1 GCA_021807465.1 Pseudomonadota bacterium
CCTTGCTTTTGATGGTGGATGAACTGCTAAAAAACAATGCAGTATCCGGCGAAACCTGGGATTTGGCATCGCAGCATTACAACAAACATCAGGTTATGGATCTGGTTTTCACCATCGGCAATTATGTAATGCTGAGCTGGGCGCTGGCGGCATTTGGCGTGCAGCTTGAAGATGGCGTTGACCCGATTGATTTTAACTTGAAAACAAAATCGGGTGCGCCTCCCGTGCCAGGATACCGGCCCGGAGAGGTTGAAAACTGGTCCGTGCGGAACAAAGCAAGCTAAGGGCAATATGGCCGGCGGAGGAAACTCCGCCGGCAGGCTTCAGCCCAAAACCTTCCGCATTACCTCGTGTGAATCCTCAGACCCATCGAGGCCACGATTGAAACGCTCCTTGATTCTCCAACCTTTTTCTGTACGCGCCAAAATCCAATGATTAATGGCGGCGCGCCAGAAATACCAGCGCTCCCCCTCCCTCAAAATCACAAAGGAGTAGCCTACGGCCTCCGCTGTATCTCCTTGCACAGTGATGCGCGGGGTCGCGGTGAGATGCGAAACGCCTGTGTTGACCAAGCCTTTATGCCCCTCGGTCTCGTACATCGCCACAAGCTGCTCCGGCGCCGTGAGTCGTGTGCCGCCGCTGAGACCGCCACTGAAATTATAACCGCCGCCCTTCTCCCATAATTCAGCCGCAGTAACGCTCGAACCGCTATCGACCAGCGGACCGTAGCTGTTGAGCAGGCGCAATATCTCAAGATGATCCTCGGCTGCCTGGAGGCGCGTCTCAAGTGCGGCAATACGCTGTTCCATGTCCATCTGGCTCTCCTTTTGCCTGCAGTCTCACCTATTCAGCCCGGCTGTTCTTCTTGCTGCATGGCTGCGTCATACATTAAGCAGTTGCTTAATTATGTTTTTGGCACGCGTCAACAAGCCTGATAGGCTGCGTGTGTGGGGATATGGAGGCAAACGGGATGATCGATGAACTAAGGGCTGAAGCGGGAATCCGGCAATTGCATGCACGCTACGCCGATGCCGTGTTCCGCAAGGATTTTGATGCTTTTGGGAATTGTTTTACCGAAGGTGCGGAATGGATTTTAGGCCCACACAGGCTGCACGGGCGGCGGGAATGTGTGGCCTTTCTGGAAGACCGCATCCGGGATTCGCACTGGGTATTGCTGAAATTCCACACACCGATCTTACAAATCGGCGAAGGCTCCACCCAAGGGCGCACCTATGTAACAGAGCAGAACGCCTACAAGAACGCTCCGGCCAGCCATAATGTGGCAACTTATTATGAGCGCTTCGCCGAGCAAGGTGGCGTATGGCGCCGCAAATGGGCGTTTTTCCAGCTGCATTATATGGGGCCGGCGGATTTGAGTGGGACATTTTTCTCATCCACCGATTACGGTCCGTCCCCCGCCATGCCAACGCCAGAGGCATGACGTGCCGCGTTGACGGCTGCCGATACTGGATGTTAAGCAGTCGCTTAAATCAACAGAACAACCTGAGGAGAAAAGGCCATGCGGCACTCATACCATGGCATTAGACGCGGAGCACAAGGCTGATGGCGCGCTTCACAGGGAAAGTTGCCATTATTACCGGGGCCAGCACGGGGCTGGGGCCAATCATGTCCCGTATGCTGGCCGAGGAAGGGGCGCGCGTGGTGATGGCTGCACGGCGCGTGGAGCTGGTGGAAGAAGCCGCGGCGAAGATTGGCGATTCCGCCATTGCCCTGCGCGCCGATGTAACCAAGGAAGACGATGTTGCGGCAATGGTTGACGCGGCAATGAGCCGCTGGGGCCGGGTGGACATTATGATGAACAACGCCGCCGTGCCGGGCGCCGACAAATATATCTGGGAGCAAACGCTGGAGAATTGGAACGCCACCATCGCCGTGGATTTAACAGCCGCAATGCTGTGCAGCCGCGAGGTGCTGCGGCGCTCGATGCTGGAGCGCAAGAGCGGAGTGATTCTTAATTTCTCCTCCACCGCCGGGTGGAATGGCATGCCACGCAAGAGCCATTACAGCGCCGCAAAGGCTGGGCTGCGGACACTTACAAAAGTAATTGCCCAGGAGGTGGGGCCGTACAATATCCGCTGTAATTGCGTGGTGCCGGGGCAAATTGAAACAGCATTGCTGAAGGCCTGGGTAGAGCGCACAGCCAAGGAGCTAGGTTTGAGCTACGAAGAACGGCTTGCCCAAACGCTGAAGGATATGGCCCTGAAAACCATTAGCACCCCCGAGGATGTGGCGAATCTGGCACTGTTCCTGGCCTCGGACGCCGCACGCACCATTACGGGGCAATCCATTAACGTCGATGCCGGGAATGTGATGGTCGGTTAGAACATAAAGGAGGAGCGCCTGTGACTATGAAGAATGTGGATGAGGTGGCCGACAATTACGGCGGGCTTTCGCGCATTGTGCTGGAATACAGCCTACTGATGAAAAAACTCGTGGATGAGGCCAAAAAGCCGGGTTTCAGTGAATCCAGCTGGGCACCTCTGGCAGCTCTTATAGAGGTGGAACGGTTCGAGCGTGTAGGGAATTTCAAAGAAGTGATGAACTGGCGGGATTATGTATCCTTCCTGACGAAATGGGCCACGTCTTCAGAATGGGAGTGCTCCTTCAAACGCATAACCGAGAAGGGCAATCTTGTTTTCCTGGAGCTGGAGGAGCGCAGCAAGGCCGGCGATTTCCGCAGCGTGGTCAATTCTGTGTCAGTTTACGAATTCAGCCCAGCAAACAAGCTACAGCATTTAGATATCTATCTGCAGATGGAACTGCCCCAGGGCGTGTCCCTGCCCTTCTAGGCTGGGCTTCTTGCCTCGGCGCACGGCGGATCGTAAGGCGGGACCATGAATGGGGACAAGAACAACGCAACCCGCGCCGCCATATTGGAGGCGGCCGAGCAGATCATGCGCGAGGAGGGCTATGCAGCCGTCAGCTCGCGCAAGATTGCTGCCAAGGCAGGGCTGAAATCGCAGCTCGTGCATTATTACTTCCGTTCGATGGACGAACTGTTCCTAGCCTTGTTCCAGCGCGTGGATGAGCAGCGCTTCCAGCTGCTTACCCAGGCACTTGCATCTAAACGGCCGCTGCATGCGCTGTGGAAGATGAGCACCGACACAAACGGGCCATGGCTGAACAAGGAGTTTATCGCCCTGGCCACCCACCGCGAACAGCTGCGCGAGGAGATTGCACGCGGCACAGAACGTACCAGACGCATTTACGCGGCCGTGCTGGCCCGCGTGCTGGAGGAGCGCGGGCTGGCGCATGAGGCTTGGCCACCTGCGGCGCTGGCGATTTTGCTGGACGGGGCCGCGCGGCTGATGAATTCGGAGGCCGCGCTGGGCAGTTCCACCGGGCATCAGGAGGCAAAGAATTTCATCATGCACTTCTTGGACCAGATTGAAGGGCAGACGGCTGGACCGGCGGTGGCGCTTTACAACAGCGGCACATAATCGCTGCTCTCCCGTTTTGCAGCTTGCCAAAGGCTGCCTATATCATGCCTACGGTAAGGAGGGCCGCCCATGAGCAACGCCCATTATAAACTGGTCCGGCATGACGGAGGCTGGGCCTATACGCTGAATGGTACTTATTCGGAGACGTTTCCCACCCATGACGCCGCGCTGAAGGTAGCACGGCGTGTAGCAGTGGAGCAGCGTGTGCCGGGGGAAAGCACCTATATCGAGTACCAGACGCCGGATGGGCGATGGCACACGGAGCACGTTCTGGGCATCGACCGGCCCGATACGGATGTAAGCGGTTAGGGCAGCCGGGCTAACCCCGCGCCGTCGGCCAAGCGGCATACCCGCAGGCTGGTTGGGGAAAAATCACGCTCTGCCATAAAGCTGAAATGGGCGCGGCCCTGGCCTATCCCCGCCGCTGCCAAATCCGCGCGGTAGTGGCAGGCAAGCGCTTCGCCCAATATCTCTCTGCCGGCCGAGAGCTGGAGAATTTGCGGCAAGTCTGGCCAGGCGGTGTCTTGCGCCCAGCCTTCCACATAGCGGCCTTCTATGCGCTCGATAAAACCGCGCAGCACGCCCGGGCAGAAATAGCCCGCACGCGCCGCCACAGGGCGTAGTGCCGCGGCCAGTTCTGGCCCTTGTTCCGGGCGGGGGGCGCAAAGATTTATCACCTCCGGCTCCACGTAGCCGGGGTAGAGATCGTGAAATTCGGCCTCGTTATGAAAATTGGCACGCAGGCCGGGTCCGTCGGCAAAGCTCTCGGCCCAGACGCCCTCGGCGAGAATGCAGTCATGCCGGGCGAACTCGATAAGGTAGTAGGTCACACCCTGCACCGGTTTAGGCTGGGTGATGGTGAGGCCGTTGAGCAAATATTTGGCGAGGATAAGTTTGCCATCGAGCAGAATGGAATG
>JAKBCX010000204.1 GCA_021807465.1 Pseudomonadota bacterium
TTGCAGGATGTGGCTGTAATTCGGCGCCAGCGCCACCAGCAGGGCGGCGGTTGGCTCGGCCATTTCGTGCGTCAGAGAGGCGTCGTCGGCCACCAGGACCTTGGACACACCGGAGATCTTGGCGGCTGCGGCGGGGGCATCGCCCACATTGCTGCCTGCGATCAGCACATGCACATCCCCGCCAATCTTGGCGGCGGCGGCAACGGCCGAGCGGGCTGGCTGCTTGATGCCGGAGGCATCGAAATCGAGAACAACGAGAGAGGTCATGGCTTAGATCACTTTCGCTTCGTTACGCAGTTTTTCGACGAGTGTGGCCACATCCGGCACCTTGATGCCGGCCTTGCGGGCGGGCGGCTCGGAAACACTGACCGTGGTGAGGCGCGGTGTGACATCCACGCCCAGATCGGCGGGCTTGAGAATGTCGATCTGCTTCTTGCGCGCCTTCATGATGTTGGGGAGCGACGCATAGCGCGGTTCGTTCAGGCGGAGGTCGGCGGTGACCACGGCGGGGAGCGCCAGCTCCACCGTCTCCAGCCCGCCATCCACTTCGCGCGTCACGGTGGCCTTGCCATCGGCGATTTCCACCTTGGAGGCGAACGTGCCCTGCGGCCAGCCCAGCAGCGCCGCCAGCATCTGGCCGGTGGCGTTCATGTCGTCGTCAATGGCCTGCTTGCCCAGGATGACCAGCTCGGCGCCTTCCTTGGCGGCCAGCTCCTTCAGCAGCTTGGCCACGGCCAGTGGCTCCACGGCCACATCGGTCTCCACCAGCACGCCGCGGTCCGCACCCATGGCCAGTGCCGTGCGGATGGTTTCCTGAGCCTGGTTCACGCCGATGGAAACGGCCACGATCTCGGTCGCGATGCCTTTTTCTTTCAGGCGCACGGCTTCCTCGACGGCAATCTCGTCAAACGGGTTCATCGACATTTTCACGCCGGCGGTTTCAACCCCGGATTTGTCCGACTTCACCCGGACCTTCACGTTGTAATCAACAACGCGCTTAACGGCGACCAGAAGTTTCATCTCTATTCTCTACCTTATAGCTTATGCCCGAAAACTTAAGTGCGGCCTTGATATTGGATGTTGCTGCACATGCAAAGCCCACAGGGGCAATTAGCTGCCAGAACGGGCAAAGGCGTACAGCCGTGCCACCGCTTGTTCAATATCCGGCAAGGGCGCGCAATAGCTGAAACGCACGAATTGGCCGCCATGCGCCGCGTCGAAATCATGCCCCGGTGTGGCGGCGATATTTTGTTCAGCCAGCAGCCGGGCGCAGAAATCGGCGCTGTCGGGGCTGAAGGCGCTGACATCCGCGTAGATGTAGAAAGCGCCATCTGGCGGCGGGAAGGTGGTGAAACCGGCTTGGCGCAGCCCCTGGATGAGAATCTCGCGCGAAGCAGCGTAGGTGGCGCGGTGGCCCTGCAGCTCCTCATGGCAGGACAGCGCCGCCTCGGCCGCGATTTGGCTGGGGTAAGGGGCTGAGATGAAAAGGTTTTGCGTCAGGCGCTCGATGGGCCGGATCAGGTCGTCCGGCATCACCATCCAGCCCACGCGCCAGCCCGTCATGGAGAAATATTTGGAGAAGGAGTTGATGACGATGGCGCTGGGGGAGAATTGCGCGGCGCTGGCGGCGTGCTTGCCGTAGGTGAGGCCGTGGTAGATTTCGTCCGAGACCAGCCTGATGCCGCGTGTGTGGCAATAAACGGCCAGTTCGCGCAAGGCCTCGGGCGTGAGCATCGAGCCGGTGGGGTTGGCGGGACTCGCCACAATCAGCCCCTCCGGGCGGCGCGGCAGAGCGTCCAGCATGGCTGGCGTGGGCTGGAAGCCTGTCTCCGCGCCGCAGGGCAGCACCACGGGTTTCAGCCCCAGCGCGACAAGAATGTTGAGGTAAGGCGGGTAATAGGGGGCGGCCAGGGCCACTTCATCCCCGGCCTCGAACGCCGCCAGGAAGGCCAGGGGAAAAGCGCCGGAAGCGCCGGTGGTAATGGCGATCTGGCGGGCGGGAAGCTCCACGCCGTACCAGTTGCGGATATGAGTGGAGAGTGCCGCCCGCAGGCTCGGCAGCCCCAGAGCCTCGGTATAGCCCATCGGGTTGCCGCCGCGCAGCGCGGCTTCCACGGCGCGTTTGGCGCCTTCGGGCAGGCCTGTGCCGGGCTGCCCCACCTCCATGCGCAATACGGCGGGTCCGGCGGGGCCTATTTCCGCCGCGCGGGCATTTGCCGCGGTGATGACATCCATCACCCGGAATGCCGGCACGCGCGCGCCCACGCCGGGCTTCATGCGCCGCGCTTAGCGCCCGCCAATGGCGAGGCCCGTGTCTTTCTGCCCGGCGCTGGCGGTGCAACTGGCCTCGCCGCCAGGAACATTACCGGGGCAGGAGATGATATCGGCCTGGCCCGGGCTGGGGATGGGGGTTTGGGTTTTGTTGAGGGCGTTGGCCAAGCCAATTTTCGCGGCTTGGATGGCGGCGGCCTGCCCCGTGCCGGACGCGGCGGCGCGGAAGGCGAGATTGCCGGACGCATAGGCCATGGATGCGGCGAGGTCTGGCGTGGGGTTGGATTGGGGCGATGCCGCCAGCAATATGCCCGTGCCGGGCGCGACGCGGCCAGTGCCAAACAAATTATTCATGGAGGTTACGCAGATGACGCTGCCGCCATTCTTATCTAGCGTCATGAAGGCGGCGGAGGCGGGCAATGCCTCAACCGGGCTTGTGGCGACGGGCAGGCTGGCAACGGCATATTTGCCGTCCTGGCTGAAAACCGGGTTGGCATATTGCGGCGCGCCATTGGTGAGGTCCGCCATGGTCAGGCCGCCGCCCGCCGTGTCCGCCGCGGTGACGAAGCTCTGCGCGAAGCTGCCGGACGACATGCCCCGCACGCCCTGGGTGCGTAAAATTTCCAGCGTGGTGGCAAGGTCTGGCTGCACCAGCGTGGCATTGGCGGGCAGCAGCGTGCCATTGGGGGCGAAGATGGCGGCGGCGGCCGGGTCCGCCAGCAAGGCGGGGCCTACGGTTTGCAGGTCTTTTTCCAGCACCGGAGAAACCTGGGCATTCGCGGCCAGGCGCTCGGCGGGCACAATGACAGAGGAGCTGGGCAGCACGCCGTAGCGCGCCTGCATGGCCAGCAGGCCGCGCGCCAGTGTGGGCACGGCGGCCGGGCGGTCTCCGGCAGTGCCGTTTGGCGCGCCGGCGGGGAAGAGCAGGGCGACAGGCGGCTGTGGGTTGCCCTTGCTGTCGAACATTTTGATAAGGCAGGCGCCGCCGCCGCCGAGTCCGCCGCGTGAGGGCAGGGTGACGGCCTGGGCGAAGCCCGCCGCCGCCGCCGCATCGGCCGCGTTGCCGCCCTCGTTGAGAATTTGCCGGGCCGCGATGGCGGCTTGCGGCTCGTCGGCCACCGCATAGCCGAAAGTGGAAGCCGTGCTGCTGGGAGCGCTGGCGGAATTGCCGCAACCGGCAAGCAAGGCAAGGGAGGCGGCGGCTGCGAGAGAGCGGAGACTTATATGCAAAATAGGACGCCCCTGAAGCTGGTTGGACAGGCTGGCCGCCTGATTAGCGGTGAAACCCTGTCACGTCCATGATGCGCTGGCGCGGCGGAACGGAATGAGGCTGGAGAGGCGCGCCTGCGCCTTGTGGCGGAATTTGCCAAACTGCCCCACGCCCTGCAGCCGCCGGTCCACGAAGGCAAGGGTGCGCTCGGCCTCGGGCGACTCGTCGCTGAGCCAGAAAAGCAGCGTGGCGAGCCAGATGGCGCCCAGGGTGAAGCGTTTTGTGTACCAGGAAAAATCAGCCGATGTATCGCGCGCGGCGAACCAGATGGAATCGGCGCTGGCGGCGATGATGCGGGCCAGGCGCGGCGCCTGACCCGGTAAGGCCAGATGCGCCATGGCGCGGCGCAGGGCCTCTTTATCGCCCGCCATCTGTTCCAGCCGCAGGGCGATGACGCCGCGCACCCGCGCGGTCAGCCCGCCTTCTAGCCCGGCGGAGTCTTCCACCATGCGCTGGTCGGCCAGAGCGAAGGCGGCCTCGATCATGTCCGCTGGGGTGGCGAAGAGCAGCGGCGCTTCGTCTGGCGCGCGCCCCAGGCTGGCCAGGGCGTGGCGCAGGGCCTGCATGGTCCAGCCATCGAAGCTGGTATTGGGCAGGAGCGCGTCCAGAATTTTCGCGGTTTCGGAGTCGATTTCCATCACAGCAGCTCCACGGGGTAGCGTTCCAGCTCCTCATTAAAGCCGAAAGCGCTGAAATCCTCCACCCGCGAGGGGTAGATGCGGCCATCGAGATGGTCGGCCTCGTGCTGCAGCACGCGGGCGGGGAAGCCTTCCAGAACCTCATCCACCGCCGCGCCATCGGCGGTGAGCGCGGTGAGGCG
>JAKBCX010000205.1 GCA_021807465.1 Pseudomonadota bacterium
TGCCGAACGCGCGGTGCAGGACGGCATACCCTGCCGCGACCCAGCGGGAATCGCCGCGGCGTTCATCTATATGCTCCGCGGCTGGTACGTGAATGTCATGCTAACTAACGAACCAGTCAGCAAAGCCGCCATCCGGCGATTCGCCAACCAAGCCGTGCGTACTCTCCTAGCGAGCAGGGCCGAGTGGTAATGCAGCCCCAAACAATATCGTGAGTGGCCGCAAAAAAATAAGACGCCGAGGCATCAATTTCCGTGGCGCCATACCAAGTTGAACTTTACGTCAAGACAAATCCGCGAACAACCAAAAATTGCAGCCGCGCCGTTACCCCAGCACCCGCGCAAAAGCGGCAGCCCCCGCCGGCGCCACCGGGGGGGCGGCTTCGCCAGCAGGGGCAACGGCCTCACGCAGCCGCGCCTGCAAGCCATCCTGCCCGCCCAGCATGGCCTCCACGCAGCGCATGCACAAATCCACCTGCTCATCAGCCAGCTCGTAAAAAATTTGCGTGCCCTGGCGGCGTGTACGCACCAACTCCTTGCGGCGCAGCTCCGCCAGTTGCTGGCTCAGCGCCGGCTGGCCCACGCCCGTCGCCGCGTCAATCTCGCTCACCGTCCGCTCTCCTTCCAGCAGGCATGAGAGAATCATCAAACGCTGCGGCTGAGCATAAACCCGCAATATCTCCACCGCCGCATCAATCAACGCACGGTCTTTGAACAGCGCTGTCATGGCGCATCCACGGCGCGGCAGAACCAGGCGGGCTCGTCATCCATCTCCGCCATGGCGGCCGCGGGCGGCGCCAGCAGCCTCTGGCCCGGCTGCCAGCCTTCTGGCACCAGCGCCTTACCCCCCGCGGCCGCCTGCAAGGCCGCCACCAGGCGCAGCATTTCCTCCACCGAGCGCCCAACATTATGCGGATACCAGGTGATGGCGCGAATAATGCCTTGCGGGTCAATCACATAGCTTGCCCGCACCGTGGCGGCATCCGGCGCGGCTTCATCCACCATGCCATAAGCCCGGCCAATCGCCATGCTCGGGTCTTCCACAATCGGAAATGGAATCGTTACACCATAAGCCTCGCGGATGGAGCGGACCCAGGCCAGATGGGCATAAAGACTATCCACCGAAAGCCCGAGCAGCGCGCAGTCCAGCGCCGCGAATCGCTCCGCCGCACGGGCCAGGGCCACGAATTCGGTGGTGCAAACAGGCGTAAAATCCGCCGGATGCGAGAAAAACACCAGCCAGCGCCGCCGGTAGCCAGAAAGCCTTATCTCGCCATGGGTGGTGCGGGCCAAAAAATCGGGGGCTTCATCGCCCAGGCGCAATGGCCGGGCAAAGGGCGCGGGGCGGAAGTTCTGGGCATCCATGTCATTCATTCTCCGGCGGGTAAAATTCCCGAAGCCGCGCCTTGACGCAAGCATAGTTTAATAATTACATATATAATGAAATTAGTTATTAAAGGCAAACGTAATGAAGGACACCGCCCTGCGGGATGCCTGTAGCCTCATCACCACCACCCAGCCCGGCACGGTGCCGGTAAAGGCGTTTTTCGACGAGGCCACCTTCACGGTGAGCTACGTGGTGCATGACCCAGCCACAGCGCGCGCCGCCATTATCGACAGCGTGCTGGATTACGATCCCGCTTCAGGCCGCACCTCGCACCACTCGGCGGACGCCATCATTGCCTATGTCCAGCAGAATAAATTTTCGGTGGACTGGCTGTTGGAAACCCATGCCCATGCCGACCATCTCTCGGCGGCGCCTTATTTGCAGGCCAGGCTGGGCGGGCGGCTGGCCATCGGCGCGGAAATCATCAGCGTGCAGAAAATTTTCGGCAAGCTCTTCAACGCGGGTACTGAATTCGCGCGTGATGGCTCAGATTTCGACCAGCTCTTCAAGGATGGCTGCCAGTTCAAAATCGGCACACTGCCAGCCATGGCGCTGCATGTGCCCGGCCACACGCCGGCCGATCTCGCTTATATAATCGGCGATGCCGTCTTCACCGGCGACACGCTGTTCATGCCCGATTACGGCACGGCGCGGGCGGATTTCCCGGGCGGCGATGCGCGCCAGCTCTACCGCTCCATCCGCCGCCTGCTTTCTTTGCCTGAACAGGCGCGGCTATTCCTGTGCCACGACTACAAGGCGCCAGGGCGTGAGGATTACCGCTGGGAAACCACGATTAGCGCGGAACGCGCGCAGAATGTGCATGTGCATGATGGTATCTCGGAGGATGAGTTCACCACCATGCGCCAAGCGCGCGATGCCACGCTCGGCATGCCGCGCCTGCTCCTGCCCTCGGTGCAAGTAAACATGCGCGGCGGGCATTTCCCGCCACCGGAGGATAATGGCGTGCGCTACCTTAAAATTCCGCTGGATGCCGTATAATGCCTGAGGCTTGGCTCCACGCCCTTGTGGGCGGTTTGATGATTGGCGGCGCCGCGGCTCTGATGCTGCTAAGCCTTGGGCGCGTCGCAGGTGTCAGCGGTTTGAGCGCCAGGGCCGCCGGGCTGGCGGAAACGGGCGCTCCACCGGGCTTAGCCCTCAGCTTCATTATCGGCCTGCCGCTGGGGGCGTGGCTCATGGCGCGGCTCATAGGCGGGGTGGCACTGCATTTTCCGCCCAGCGCGGCGGCGCTTGTGGTAGCGGGGCTGCTGGTTGGGTTTGGCACCAGGCTGGGTTCGGGCTGCACCAGCGGCCATGGCGTGTGCGGCATGTCACGCTTCTCCACCCGCTCCGTTCTGGCCACGCTGGTATTTATGGCCAGCGGCGTGGCCACCGTTGCCCTCATGAACCTGGCGGGGCTGCCATGAAGCAGATTAGCCTTGCACTATTATCCGGCATGCTGTTCGGCGCCGGGCTAACCTATTCCGGCATGGCCAACCCCGCCAAGGTGCGCGGATTTCTCGATATCTTCGGCGCGTGGAATCCGGCCCTCATGTTCGTCATGGGCGGCGCCATGCTGCCCATGCTCATTGCCTGGCGCGTCCAGGCGCGGCTGAAGGCGCCACTGGCAGCGCCGCGCTTCAGCCTGCCGCAGGATTTGCGCCGCATAGACGGAAAATTGCTTGCAGGGGCCGCTTTATTCGGCATTGGCTGGGGCGTTGCCGGGCTGTGCCCCGGCCCTGGCCTTACCGACTTGGCCCTGGCACCGCGCCATGCCGCCCTCTTCGTACTGGCAATGCTCGGCGGCATGGCGCTGTTCAAGGCCGTAACCAGCCGGATTGTCCCCGAGGCCACCAAGGCTTTCGGCTCAGAGGAAGGATAGCAGCATGAACAGCAAGCGCTTATCCCCGGACTCCTCCGTGGCGCCGCAAATAAGCCCTGCGGATATGCTGGCCATCGCGGCGCAGGGTTTCCGCGCCATTATCTGCAACCGGCCAGATGGCGAGGATGCGGCCAAGCCCGGGGCATTTACCCCAGCGGAGCGCTGAGCATGGCGCTCGATACCATTCAATATGCGCTGGGCGCGGGCAGTGGCTTGCTGGTGGGCTTCACGCTTGGGCTGGTGGGCGGCGGCGGGTCGATTCTGGCCGTGCCACTTATGGTGTATCTGGTAGGCGTGCCGAACGCGCATGTGGCCATTGGCACCAGCGCGCTGGCCGTAGCCGCCAATGCGCTGACGGGGCTGGCTAACCATGCCCGCGCCCATACGGTAAAATGGCGATGCGGCGGGCTATATGCCGCCGCCGGAATTGCCGGTGCTTTTGCCGGCTCCACGCTCGGCAAGGCCATAGACGGACAGAAGCTGCTCTTCCTGTTCGCCCTGCTTATGGTGGGTATTGGCGTTATAATGCTGCGCGGGCGCCATAACCGGGGCGAAGAAGGCGCGCAATGCAACCGAGAAAACGCGCCGAAAGTGCTGGGCTTTGGGCTGGGAACCGGCATGTTCTCAGGCTTTTTCGGCATTGGCGGCGGGTTTCTCATCGTGCCTGGCCTTATGGCCTCTACCCATATGCCCATGCTGAATGCCGTTGGCACCTCGCTGGTGGCTGTGGCGGCCTTTGGGCTGACAACGGCGGTGAATTACGCCTTTTCCGGCATGGTGGATTGGGGGCTGGCGGTTGTGTTCATCCTAGGCGGCATAGCGGGCGGGGCGCTGGGTGCCATTGCCGCCAGGCGGCTGGCCGCCGAGCATGGGCAGCTCATCGTGGTGTTCTCGGGCATTATCTTTGTGGTGGCGGCCTATATGCTGTGGCGCAGCAGCGGGGCGTTTTTGCAGGCCGTTTAAGGGTATGATCCCGGCGCGATTCGAACGCGCGACCCCCGGATTCTTACCACTATGGCTTTCGCCACCCAGCCCCAGCGGGGTGGTTTGTGGTCTGGACTGTCTCTTTGCCATACGCCACTTTT
>JAKBCX010000206.1 GCA_021807465.1 Pseudomonadota bacterium
TTTCGTCCCGGATGCCGCCGCAACCTATACAATGCAGGGCAGGCGCATCTTCCTGCCGCATGGCTTCGATGGCTTGAATTACGTTGTGCTTATCCGCGGCGTCAGGCACGATCCGGCTTTTGAGAATGATGGGCTGGTTCTGAAAATCGATAACCAGGTGATGCCGAACAGATTTGATTATGTGGACGTGTTCGCGGCGGACGGGCTGGCCGTAACGCCGCTGCGCAACCTGCCGTCCGGCCCCGCCGAGATCGACGTTCCGCCGAGTATGGACTTGTCCACGCACGAGGCCCCGGTTGCGGCAGGGTGGCTGAAAATACATTTTCATGTGTAATGATGGACCGGGGTTGGTGTCTCCGCGTCTGCATTTTGAAAGCGGTCTGATACATCAGATGTGACAGCGAGTTGTTTACAGTGAGCCGATAGGGCGCCCAACTACCCCCAACTTGACGGTTTTTCCCCCCGCCTTTAAGCCCAAGGGCAGGCAAGCCGCCCTGCTTGGCGCAGATAGCGGCCCAGAATAGCAAGCAGAGGGGATGATATGGCCAAGGTTGACGTCAACGGGATCGGCATCGCCTACGAGATTATCGGCACGGGCGATAAATGCGCCGCCATTACGCCGGGCGGGCGTTTTTCCAAGGATACGCCGGGCGTGCGCGAGCTGGCCCAGGAACTCGCCGGGCAGGGCTACAAGGTGCTCATCTGGGACCGGCCGAATTGCGGTGAGTCCGATTTGTGCTTCGATGCCGAGACCGAATCTCTGCTGAACGCGGACACGCTGGCCGGGCTGCTGAAGGCCGTGGGCTTTGGCCCCGCGCTGCTGGTTGGCGGCTCCGCCGGGTCGCGCGTTACGCTGCTTACCGCCATCCGCCATCCTGAAGTGGTGGCGGGCCTGTTCCTGCTCTGGATCACGGGTGGCATTATCGGCCTGTCCTCGCTGGCCGTGCATTATTGCGCCGCCAACGCGGTTATGGCGCGGGCCAAGGGTATGGAGGCCGTGGCGGCCCTGCCGGAATGGGAAGAGCAGATCCGCCGCAACCCCGGCAACCGTGACCGCATTCTGGCCCAGGACCCGGAGAAATTCGTGAAGACAATGGAACGCTGGGCCGACTCTTTCTTCCCCAAGAGCGACGCGCCGGTGCCGGGGCTTAACCCGGCGGAGCTGGCCGCGTTCAAATTCCCCGTGGTGGTGCTACGCAGTGGCCATTCCGATTTGTACCACACGCGCGAGACCAGCGAGGCGCTGGTGACGATGATCCCTGGCTCCGAACTGCAGGAGCCACCCTGGGGCGACCAGGAATGGAATGATCGCATGATGGGCGGCGGCGAGCCGGGCCTGTTCCGCAACTGGCCCAAGCTGGCGCCGCAAATTTTGGCCCTGGGCAAGAAAATCTGGGCCTGAGCGCCTTTTTCCTCACCTATCCAGCGCCGCCCGGTTCCGCCGGGCGGCGCTGGTCTGTTTTGCGGCCAGGCGGCTTGCTGGGTCCAGAAATCGGGGCTTTATGGCCTGAGCCAGGCCGCCGCCTGGTTACGGATTTGGGGATTCTTGATGGCTGACACCGATACACCACGCTGGGCAGGCCCGTTGCAGGGCGTTCGCGTGCTGGATTTTACCCGCGTGCTGGCAGGGCCGGCGGCATCTCTGGCGCTGGCCGATTTGGGCGCCGAGGTGTGGAAGCTGGAGCCGCCCGGCATGGGTGACGACACGCGCGGCTTCCCGCCCCACCGCGACGGGGAGAGCCATTATTTCCTCTCCATCAACCGCGGCAAGAAAAGCATTGTTGTGGATTTGAAGACGAAAGAGGGCGTGGAGCTGGTGCGCGGCATGGCGGCGCAATGCGACGTGCTGATCGAGAATTACCGCCCGGGCGTGATGGACCGGCTGGGGCTGGGCTACGAGGCGCTTTCCGCCGTCAACCCGCGCCTCATCTACTGCGCCATTTCCGGCTACGGCATGACCGGCCCGCTGCGTGACCGCCCGAGCTTCGACATTGTGTTGCAGGCCATGTCCGGCGTGCTGAGCGTGAATGGCGAGGCCGGGCGCGCGCCCACCAAGCTGGGCGTGCCGCTGGGCGATTTGGTGGGCGGCATTAACGGGCCGATTGGTATTCTGGCCGCGCTGTATGAGCGCAGCGTGACCGGCAAGGGGCGGTTGATTGATGTGAGCCTGATGGACGGCATGATCGGCATGCTGGCCTACCTGCCGCAACTGGCCTGGTTCACGGGCCACGACCCGCTGCCGCAGGGGGCGGAGCATCCCAATCTGGTGCCCTATGGCATCTTCCCGGCCAAGGATGGCTCCATCATCGTGGCGTGCCTGACCAATTTGTTCTGGAAGCGCATTTGCGAGGCGCTGGAGATGGAAGAGCTGATCGATGATCCGCGCTTTTGCACCATCCAGCAGCGGCGGGATAACCGCGCCGAGGTGAATGCGCGGATTTCGGCCTTTACCAGCCAATGCAAGGTGGATGAGCTGGTGGAGCGCTTCACCAAATACGAGGTGCCGCACGCGCCGATTCTGGGCGTGCTGGAGGCGCTGAGCCAGCCCCAGGCCGTGGCGCGTGAAATGGTGGTGGAGGCCGAGCACAAGACGCTCGGCAAAATCCCCATCGTCAACCGGCCCATAAAATTCCCCGGCGCGCCGCAGCCCGCGCCCGCCGCCCCGCCCGTGCTGGGGCAGCATACCGATGAGATTCTGCGCGACGGGCTGGGGCTGACCCAGGCGCAGATTGACGGGTTGCGGGCGCTGAAGATCGTCTCGTAAAGGGTGCCGTCGCGCGCGGCGGCAATAAAAAAGCCCCCGGCTCGCGCTGGGGGCTTTTTTGTGCCGTGTGGCTTATTGCACGAAGCCCTTCAGCCGCTCCGTGATGATTTCTTCCGCATCGCGCACGATGCGGCCCACCAGCTCGGCGCAGGTGGGGATGTCGTGGATCAGCCCCTGCACCTGGCCGGCCCAGATGAGTCCGGCATCGAGATTGCCGGTTTCCAGCAACTCGCGCCCCTGCGCGCCGCGCACCAGATGGGCCACGTCCTCGAATTTCGATTCCGGCTGGTTGAGGATTTCCACCACCTTGTCGGACACGGAATTCTTACCCACGCGCGCCGTGTTGTGCAGCTTGCGGAAGATGAGGTTGGTGCCGCGCTCGTCATTCTGCAGGATCAGCTGCTTGGCGTTTTCGTGGATTGGCGCTTCCACCGTGGCGCAGAAGCGCGTGCCCATGTTGATGCCCTCGGCGCCCAGCGCCAGCGCGGCGGCAAGGCCACGCCCGTCGCCAAAGCCGCCGGAGGCTATCATGGGAATCTTCACCTTGTCCGCCGCGGCGGGGATGAGGATGAGGCCGGGAATATCGTCCTCGCCGGGGTGCCCGGCACATTCAAACCCGTCGATGGAGATAGCATCGACGCCCATGCGCTCGGCTGAAAGCGCGTGGCGGACGGCGGTGCATTTATGGATGACCTTGATGCCATGCGCCTTGAAATCGTCCACATGCTCCTGCGGCTTATAGCCAGCGGTTTCCACAATCTTGATGCCGCTATCGATGATGGCCTTGCGGTATTCCGCATAAGGCGGCGGGTTCACCGATGGCAGGATGGTGAGGTTCACGCCGAAGGGCTTGTCCGTCATCTTGCGGCAGCGCTCAATCTCGGCGCGCAACGCATCCGGCGTGGGCTGGGTGAGGGCGGTGAGAATACCAAGCCCGCCCGCGTTGGAAACAGCGGCGGCCAGCTCGGCCCGGCCCACCCACATCATGCCGCCTTGCACAATGGGGTGTTCGATGCCCACGAGTTCAGTAAAACGGGTCTTCAGCGCCATGAAAATTCTCCTGCCGGCGGTGCTTAAGCGCCCTGCCAGTTGCCTTTGCGTTTTTCGGTGAAGGCCGCCATGCCCTCGGCCTTGTCGGCGGTGGCGCATAGCCCGTTGAACAGGCGGCGCTCGAACAATATGCCCTGGGCGAGGCCGGTTTCGAACGCGGCGTTGACCATCTCCTTATTGGCGATGGCGGCCAAAGGCGGCATATCGGCAATGGCCTGGGCCTGCTTCAGCGCTTCCTCAAGCAGGTTTTCCAGCGGCACCACCTGGGCCACCAGGCTGGCGCGCTCGGCTTCGGCAGCGTCCATCATGCGGCCGGTCAGGCACATTTGCATGGCCTTGGCCTTGCCCACGGCGCGCGTGAGGCGCTGGCTGCCGCCCATGCCAGGGGCGACGCCCAGCTTGATCTCGGGCTGGCCGAATTTCACGTTCTCGGCGGCGATGATGTAATCGGCCATCATCGCCAGCTCGCAGCCGCCGCCCAGGGCGAAGCCGGCCACGGCGGCAATCCAGGGCTTGCGGGTGGCGGTCAC
>JAKBCX010000207.1 GCA_021807465.1 Pseudomonadota bacterium
ATGCCCATTGTATCCAGCACCTGGCCGCCAAAACGCTCGGCCAGCACCCCGGTGCGTATGCCCTTGCGCGCGGCATAAATGGCCGCTGCGGCACCGGCGGGGCCGCCGCCCGCAATCAGCACCTCGAACGTGCCTTTGTTCTGCAGCTTGGCGGTCTCGCGCGCGGCGGTGCCGGAATCGAGCTTGGCGATGATTTCCTCCACGCCCAGGCGGCCCTGGCCGAATTCCGCGCCATTGAGGAACACGCTCGGCACGGCCAATACCTTGCGTGCCTCGATCTCGTGCTGGAACAGCGCGCCGTCTATGGCGGTGTGGGAGATACGCGGATTGATGACGGCCATGAGGTTGAGGGCCTGAACGACCTCGGGGCAGACCTGGCAGGATTGCGAGAAATAGGTCTCGAACTTGTATTCGCCCGGCAGCGCGCGGATTTGCCCGGCCAGCTCATCGGAAATGCGGGGCGGATGGCCGCCCACTTGCAGCAGGGCCAACACCAGCGACGTAAACTCATGCCCCATCGGCAGCCCGGCGAAGGTGACGGAAATATCGGAGCCAACGCGCTGAATGTCGAATGAGGGGATGCGGGCATTCTGCCCATCGGTACGCACGCTTGCCATGCTGGACTGCGCCGCCACATCGTTAAGCAGGGCGAGAAGTTCCTGGGATTGTGCGCCGTGATCGAGGGTTGCGACCAGCTCGACCGGCTTGGTGACGTTCGCCAGGTAGGTTTTCAGCTGTGCTTTCAGGCCATCATCCAACATGGTTTTGCTCCGGGAAGAAGACGTATTTTGCCGCACGCTGCCCAGAGGGCAACGCGGTAGCGCGGATATTCGGTTGTAGGGGATAAGGGGAGAAGGGCCGCCGCGCGCAAGGCGCGGCGGCGGGCAGGCAGTGTTAGATCTTACCGACGAGGTCGAGCGACGGGGCTAGGGTCTTCTCGCCCTCGTGCCACTTGGCCGGGCACACTTCGCCGGGGTGCGAGGCCACGTACTGGGCGGCCTTCACCTTGCGCAGCAGTTCCGAGGCATCGCGGCCAATGCCACCGGCATTGATCTCGACGATCTGGATCACGCCATTCGGGTCGATCACGAAGGTGCCGCGATCGGCAAGGCCGGCTTCCTCGATCAGCACTTCGAAATTGCGGCTGATCGCCAGGGTCGGGTCACCAACCATGGTGTACTTGATCTTGCCAACGGCGGCGGAGGTGTCGTGCCACGCCTTGTGGGCGAAATGCGTGTCGGTGGAGACGGAGTAGATCTCGACACCCAGCTTCTGGAACTCGGCATAATTGTCGGCCAGATCTTCCAGCTCGGTCGGGCAGACGAAGGTGAAGTCGGCCGGGTAGAAGAACACGACAGACCACTTGCCCTTGAGGTCGGCATCGGTGACCTCGAAGAACTTGCCTTCCTTGAAAGCCTGCGCCTTGAAGGGCTTGATGGCGGTGTTGATCAGCGACATTATTTGCTCCTGACTTGTTTCATCGAGTTAGTTTGACCTAACGGTGGGGCTTTTAGCTTGCTTGAAGCTATCGGGGAAATTGATTTTATTGTCCGCGACAATCGGTAAAAACGATCAATTTCCTCCGGGCCAGGGGTAGATTGGCGGGGGCGGCTTGGCAGGTCAATGGGCAAGCGCCTCGTAAGTTAGGGTAATGCGGGCAAGCACGTAGAGTGCGGCAATGGCGCCCAAAAACACCAGACCGCCCGCGTCTTTCGCGTCTTGCTCCAACCTTTGCGGCGTGCGGCGGCGCGTGGCTATGCCTTGTGTTATCATCATCTTGTCATGCTCCTGCATGGGTTGATCCGATGCAGGAGATATAGGGGATGATAATTGATCGGTAAAATTGAAAATTTTAACGGTTATAATCGCTATATTCGATAGCCATCAGCCAGCGAATCTTGCAGCGCCTCCAGCAGCATGGCGGCATGGGCCGGGCCGAAGGGGAGCGGCGGGCGGATTTTCAGCACATTGCCCGCCGGGCCTTCTGTGCCAATAAGCACGCCCCGGCGCCGCAGCGCATTGGCGATGCGTTTGGCGCCCGCGCCATCCGGCTCGCCCGCGGCGCCGATGATTTCCACGCCTACCATCAGCCCGCTGCCGCGCACATTGCCAATGGCGCCATGGTCCAGGCCGCGCAGCCCCTCGCGCAGTGCCGCGCCGGTTTCCCGCGCGTTCTGTTGCAGCTTGTGGCCCTGCAGATAGCGCAGCGTGGCCAAGGCGGCGGCGGCGGAAACCTGGTTGCCGCCGAAGGTGGAAAAGAAATCGATATGGCTGGTGAAGGCGGATAGCAGGTCTGGCTTTATGGCCAGCGCGCCCGTGGGGTGGCCATTGGCCATGGGTTTGCCCATGGTCACAATATCCGGCACCACGCCATGGGTGGCGAAGCCCCAGAATTCATCGCCCATGCGGCCGAAGCCGGATTGCACTTCGTCGCCCACCACCAGCCCGCCCGCCGCGCGCACCTTGGCGGCAATGGCGGCGAAATAGCCCTGCGGCACGTCGAGTATGCCGTTGGAGACGAAGGCGGAATCGATGAGCAGCATGGCCACGCCATGGCCGCTTGCCTCCAGCGCGGCAATGGCGCGGTCCGCATCCTCGGCATAGCGCGCGGCGGCATCCGGCCCCTTGAAGCGGCCACGATACGTATCTGGCGCTTCCAGCACCTGCACAAATTCCGCCTGGGGTTGTGCCAAAGGCCCGTAATAGGGCGAGAGCGCGGCCACTTGGTCCGTTACGCCATGATAGGCGTTTTGCATGACGATGGCGCCGCTTTTGCCGGTAACGAGCCTGGCGATGCGCCAGGCGGCGTCGTTGGCCTCCGAGCCGCTATTCACGAACAGGCACTGGCTGAGTTCCGCAGGCAGCGTGGCGGTGAGGTGCTCGGCGTAATCAATCAGTGCGTGATGCAGATAGCGCGTGTTGGTGCAGAGCGTGCGCATCTGCTGGGCGATGGCTTCGGCCACCTCCGGGTTGCCGTGGCCCACGGAGGGCACATTATTATAGGCGTCCAGGTAGCGTTCGCCCTTGGGCCCGTAGAGAAACACCCCCTCGCCGCGCACCAGCTCCACCGGGTTTTCGTAGGAAAGCTCCAGCCCGCGCCCCAGCACGGTGAAGCGCCGCTCCCGCAGATTTCCCGAATCGGCGGGTGCCGCGGCGGCGGCGCGGAACTGGGCTACGGTCTTTTCCTTGCCAGCGGTCAGATAGGTTTCAATGGCCGTAAGTCCTTGCGTGCCCAGCGCGTCCAGCTTGGCGGCCCCCGCCGGGTCGTTCTGCTTGCGCCACGCCAGGATGGTGGCGGCCAGCGCATGGCGGGCGATAATGCACTCGTAGAGGGCGGGAAACTCCTCATCGCGCAGCGGCAGGGCGGTGTTGTAACCGGCAATGACATTGCTGGCGTAATCGAGCAGGTCCATGCTGCCCACTGTTTCGGCCGCGGTTACAGCGGTGTCGAAAATCAGCGGGGCGTGGATCATGTCGCCGAAATCGAGCAGGCCGGTGACGCCTTGCGCGGCCTCATCCACCAGCATGTTGCCGGGGTGCAAGTCGTTATGCACCATCTGGTGCCGCAGCTTTGCCAGCACGGGCATGAAGGCGATGAAGCGGTCCAGAACCTGCTCCACCATGGCGCGGGCCTGGGGCGCGATGAGCGCGGCATGGGGGCGCATATGCGGTATGGCGCGCAAATCCCACACAATTTTCTGCCCGGCGCCGGGGTGGAAGAAATTGCCGATGGCTAGGTTGAGCCGGGCCAGCGTGGCGCCAGTGTGGCGCAGCAGGCCGGGGGAGGGATCGACGCTGTCCATAACCGTGCCAGGCTGGAATTGCAGGGCGCGCACGATATGCGCCGCGCCGCTGGCATTTGTTACATGGGTATAGGCCTCGCCGCGCATGGTGCGCTGTACGCGTGGCACGGGCAGGGCAGGGTCCATCATGGCGATATGGTCCAGCGCCCCGGTCTGGAACTCGACATTCAGCGCCGACTCGCCGGGGCTGAGGATTTTGAGGATGATGCCCGGCCCATCGGCGGTCTTGATGCGGAAATTCTGGTCGCGCTCGCCATAAAGCTGGCGCGCCGTTCCGGTTATGCCGAAAATCTCTCGTGACAGGCGTTCCGCTTCTTCGGCGGCGAAGGCAGGCGGGCTGGTTTCCAGGGCGATGAGGCGGGCTGGCTCGGTCATTTTATCCTCGTGCAGGCGTTGGCCCTAATTTAGCGCCACCAACTTGCCTGGGCTTTACCCTGGAACACAAAAGCCGCGGCCCAGGGCGCGCGGCTTGGCGGATGCTCGGAGAAGGAGGCGTTAGCTGCGGGCGATGAGGCAGAGTACGGCAATAATCAG
>JAKBCX010000208.1 GCA_021807465.1 Pseudomonadota bacterium
GCCGCGAAGAATGGGCCGGTGCCGTGAATCCAGAATGAGCTGATGAAAATGGCGATGCCGGCGATGAGCAGCACCCAGCCGACCAGCAGGGTTGCCGCCAGCGTGCTGAATTCAGGGAAGGCAATGGCAGCCAAACCAAGCAGCACCAGCACAAGGCCCAGCCAAAACAGCCGGGGCGAGGCATTGCGCAGCTTGTCGTGAAAGGGGAGCTGGGTCGGCTGGTTCATGAAACGGCACCTCTCTGTTTGCCGGAGGTTGGTTGCCCAGCGTTATGAAGTCAAGCCGGGCGCAGCTCTTCGGCCAGGGCGCGGGTAAGCGCGGCGGCGGGCATGCGGCGGGCGAGCGGTGCGCCTTGCCCAGCCCATTGCGCGCCATAGCCGGACTCCCCCGCCGCCTTGGCGGCAATGTGCAGGGCTTTGCCGAGATCATACGCAATGGGGTAGGCGGGGATTTCCGCCGCATCCAGCCCGGCGCCCATAGCGGTAAAACGGTTGGCGAGGCAGCGCGCCGGGCGGCCGGAAATGGCGCTGGTCATCACGGTATGGTGCGCCGCCTCGCTGAACAAAGCGGCGCGGTAGCCTGCATCCGCCAGGCTTTCATCTGTGGCGATATAGGCGGTGCCAAGCTGCGCGGCGGCGGCACCCAAGGCGAGCGCGGCGGCAATGCCCGCGCCATCCATAATGCCGCCCGCGGCGATGATGGGGAGGCCGGTTTGCGTGGCAAGCAGCCTTGTAAGCGCCAGGGTGCCCAGCCGGTCATCCGGCGCGGCGGGGTCGAACATGCCGCGATGCCCGCCTGCCTCGTAACCCTGGGCCACCAGTACATCGATGCCCGCTGCCTCGGCTTGGCGGGCTTCGGCGAGATTGGTGACAGTGGCGAGCAGCGTGATGCCGGCGCCGCGCAGGGTGGCCAGGCGCGGCGCATCCGCCAGGCCAAAGTGCAGGCTGACCACGGCGGGGCGCAGCTCCAGCAGCAGGGCCAGCATGGCATCATCGGCCAGGAAGCTGGTGTAGATTTCCCCCAGGTGTTCGGGCGGCTCGGCGCCATAAGCCGCAAAAGCCGGCCGCAGGCGGGAAATCCAGGCGGCCTCACGCGCGGCATCGGCCATGGCTGGAGAATGGGTGAAGAGGTTGACGTTGAGCGGGCCGGAGCACCGGGCGGTGAACTCCGCAATCATACGCCGCGCGCCTTCGGCCCCGGCGGCGCCCAGCCCCAGCGCGCCCAGCCCGCCCGCCGCCGTTACGGCCGCCGCCATGGCGGCGCTGGAAACGCCCGCCATGGGCGCCTGCAATATGGGCAGCGAGATGTTAAGGCGCTCAAGCAGCGCCTGTGTGCTGGCATGGCTCATGGTAACCGGCATGTGCGCATGGCTGGCGGGGGCTTCAAGCCCGGCTCAGGCGATGACGCCCTCCGCCTTAAGCTGCTCGATACGGTCCCATTCCAGCCCCATATCCTCCAGCAGGAACACTTCCGTATGCTCCGAGGCCTGGGGCGCGCGGGTGGTTTCCACCGGGGCGCCGTTAAACTGCACTGGCCCGCGCACCAGGCGGATGGGCGCGCCGCCATCTATGGCCTCCACCGCCACGATCATGTCGTTGGCGAGCGCCTGCTCATCGGTCAGCAAGTCGAGGAAACTCTGCGAGGGCGCCCATTGCGCGCGCGAGGTTTTGAGGTGCTCGCGCCAATAGGCGAAACTCTGCTTGGAAATTGCCACCACCATGAGGGCGCTGGCCTCTGCCCAGTTCTCCATGAGCGACTCGCCCGTGGAGAAGCGTGGATCATCCGCCGCTTCCGGTATGCCGAGATGGGTGAAAATGTCCCGGATATATGGGCCGGGGGTGAGGGTGTTGAAGACGATGGTGCCGCCATCGGCCGTGCGGTACGTACCCAGGAACGGGTTGCCCACGGTGCAGCCCGATTTGGGCAGGCGGTTGCGCGGGGCGCGTCCGGTTTCGCTGGCCTGCGAGATGGCAGCGCCCGCCGCCCACCAGCCGGAGCTGAGCAGCGAGACATCCAGCGCCACGGCCTCGCCCGTGCGGGCGCGGTGGAACAAAGCAGCGGAGATGCCGCCGGCGATGTTCATGCCGCCGATGGAATCGCCAAACGCCGGCAGGCCTTGGTTCAGCGGCCCATCCAGCTCCTCGGGCGTCATGGCCAGGCCGATGCCGGAGCGGGTCCAGAAGGCGGTATTGTCGAACCCGCCCATCTCGCGCTGCGGGCCTTTGTCGCCATAGGCGCTGCCGCTGGCGTAGATGATATTGGGGTTGGCGGCGCGGATGTGCTCCAGGTCGAACTTGTTCTTCTGCCGCGCGGCGGGGAGGTAATTGGTGAGGAACACATCGGCGGTCTTGGCAATTTCGTAGAGCAGCTTCTGGCCTTCCGCCGTGGTTACATCCAACCCCACGCTGCGCTTGCCGCGGTTGGGGTGCTCCATCAGCGTATGGCGATTGGGGTCCACTTTCTGGCCGCCGAGGTTGATGAAGCCGCGCTGCGTGTCGCCGCGCTTGGGATGCTCGATTTTGACAACATCCGCGCCCCAATCGGCCAAAATAGCCCCGGCGGCGGGCACGAAGGTGAATTGCGCCACTTCGAGAATCCGTATCCCCTTCATCACCTGGGTCATCCTGGCCCCTCCTTTTTCCATCACTGTTCTGGACAAGTAGGTTGAGGCAAGGAACGGGGGGAGCGTCAAGGGCCAAAGCGGGCTGGCGCGCGCATTCCGCCCCGGCGAAATGCTGGCCCCGTTTTCCATTGCGGCCGGGCCGCCCCGGCCCTAGATTGGGGGCGGAGCTGCCCGGCGCGTCAGGCAGAACATCCCCAGGGCCGTTAAGCATCTCCCTCGGGAGCTGGCACTGCCCGGGCCTTGGTCCGGGTATCTGGCGCCCACCTGCACAAGCAGGCCTTGGGAGGATGTCATAACCAACGGCCAGGGCGGCTCCACATTTTGGCCCGGGCGCGCAAGCCCCGCGCGGCCCGAAAAGCCACCTAACACAATCAGTTATTGACCAAACCACCGCATCCTGGCATCGTTACGGCCAGGAGAGCCAGATGACTCGTTCGGAATTGATTGCAGGACTGGCGGAGGACAATCCGCACCTGACTGTTGCGGAAGTAGAGCGTATTGTTGCTGCTCTGTTCGATGAGATGACAGCAGCACTCGCGCGCGGCGAGCGCGTGGAGCTGCGCGGCTTTGGCGCCTTTACCGTAAAGCGCCGCCAGGCCCGCGCCGGGCGAAACCCGCGCACGGGCGAAACTGTGGACGTGGCGCAGAAAACCGTCCCCTTCTTCAAGGCAGGCAAAGAGCTACGCGAGCGAATTAACAAGCCCGGCACGGCGCCCGCCCCGAAGAAGAAAAGCGCGGAGTAAGGGTTCTGAGGTTTATCAAGTTCCTGGCCGGGTTTCTGGCCATTCTGCTGCTCGTTATATTCGTGCTTTCCAACCGTGTGCCGGTTTTGCTGGGCATGTGGCCTTTTGGCACGGCCAAATTATGGCTGGGACCGATTATGGTGGGGGCGTTGGGCGCTGGGTTTGTTCTTGGGCTGCTCGCGCATCTGCCCACCCATATCGGCCTGCGCCGCCGCGCGCGCACGGCCGAAAAGCGTTTGGCACAGCTGACCCCAGCGCCGGATTCCGCTAAACCGGACGCATGACGAAAAGACTGATCGCGGCGATCGACACGCCGGAGCTGGACCGGGCCGCTGGGCTTGTACGCGCACTCTCACCGCATTGCGGGCTGGTGAAGCTGGGGCTGGAATTTTTTCTGCGCCACGGCCCGGCGGGGTTTGCGCGGGCGGCGCAGGGTAATTCCGTGTTCCTGGACCTCAAGCTGCACGATATTCCCAATACCGTGGCGGGGGCGGTGCGCTCTTTGCTGCCCTTGGGGGCGGATATGCTCACCATCCATGCCGGAGGCGGCGCCAAGATGGTGGCGGCGGCGGCGGCGGCGGCGGAAAAGGCGGAAAAGCGCCCGAAAATTCTGGCCGTAACGGTGCTGACCAGCCTGGATGCCGCTGGGCTGGCCGAAATTGGCGTGGCGGGCGGGCCGGCGCAGCAAGTGCTGCGGCTGGCGCGCATGGCGCTGGAAAACGGGGCGGACGGGCTGGTGTGCTCGGCGCACGAGATTGCGCTGCTGCGCGACGCATTCGGGGCCAGGCCCATTTTGGTGGTGCCCGGCATACGTCCGGCGGGCGCGGCCTTGGGCGACCAGGCGCGGGTGATGACGCCGGAGCAGGCCGTGCGGGCGGGGGCGGATTACATCGTGGTCGGGCGGCCCATTACCGAGGCTGCCGATCCGGCCCAGGCCGCCGCCGCCA
>JAKBCX010000209.1 GCA_021807465.1 Pseudomonadota bacterium
GGCTGGAAAGCCGGATGGAGCATCTGGCCGGGCAATTTGCCGGCATTGTGCAGGTGCGCGTGGCGGCGGAACGCATCCCCGCCCTTACCGCCGCGCTGCAGGCCCTGCCGGGCCTAAGCGTGGTGCTGGCCCAGGGCCATAACGGGCCAGAGCCGCAACTTGTGCCGCTTACCCTGGCGCTGCTGGGGCATGACCGCCCCGGCATTGTGCGCGACGTAACCCAGGCCCTGACTCGGCTGGGCGTGAATATCGAGGAGTTTTCCTCCAGCATAGAAAGCGCGCCCTTTACCGGCGAAGACATGTTCCGCGCCACGCTGCGGCTGGGCCTGCCCGAGCACGTCTCCAGCGATGAGGTCCAGCGCGTGCTGGAACGGCTGGCGGATGAGATTATGGTGGATATTCGGGCGGAAGAGGCGGTTTGACGTTCAGGGCTTTTGCCTGAGGAGCGAAAGCACCCGGCAATGCGGCCGCACCCAGGCGGCTTTCTCGGGGCATATCCAGGCCAATAGTTCCATTACGTTTCTAAATTCATCAGAGATGTTTTCTTTGAAAATTGGCTCATGATGCCAGATGCGGTTTCGCAAATCGGCGGCACGCTTTGCTGATTGTGCTAAGTCTGAGCGCCCTTTACCGTCGGGCAAATAGAGAAAAGCCGTTCTAACGTGCTTTGACCAGATTGCGGGGTTAAAGCGCGGTTGCAGCATACCCACCCAAAAACCAAAGGATAGGGTCGCGACAATCTGCGATGTAACGAGCGGATGCCCCCGGTTTTTGATTCGGCGCTCGGCTGTCGAAATATCTAGGCCACGCTCGCGATCCACTTGGGACAGAAAGCTACTATTTCTCCACCAATCAAACCCGAATTCAGCGCATAGGGCAAAATTTATACAGTTCCGTAATCCTACCTCCACAGCTTGAATCGGGAGGTGGAAGGCCTCACCTATAGAGGCGTTCCACAGATAAAGACGAAGGGCGCGATCCTCATCAAAACCGGCGGCCTTCAAATATGTGGCAAGCCTGTCACTTGAGATTGATACTTTGAGAGCTTCCACAAGCGTCTGTTTACGGATGTTGTCCATTATGATTAAACTATCCTGGTGAGCCGGTTCTCGTCACTGTAATTGCAAACGGGACCGGACAGATAGAGCCCCGCGACAGCCGAAAGGTCCTCGCGGGGTTTCGTCTTTCCAGGGTTTTCAATGGCCTGCGCGCCCGCAGGAGTAGTTGGCTGGTTCGGCTTGGCAGCAAGCTGCGCAGTCACCGCCCCAGCGCCGCCATCATCTCCGCCCATTCCCGCTTGCTCAGCCCCGAGCCCGCCTGCTCCACCGCCTCTCCGGCCAGCATCCGGCGCAGAATCTCCATCATCTTGGCCGAGAAGGTCACGGCCCCCAGCCGGTAATCGCAGAACGCCTTGTACGAGAGCGGTACCCAGGCCTGCACCATGTCCAGCATCGCCTCGGCATAAACGCGGATTTCATATTGCGCATGGGCATCCGCCCGCAGGCGCAGGAAGTGGAAGAGATTGTGCAAATCCGTCTTCCAGTACCATTGCGTATAGGTGTTCAGCGTCAAATTCATCCGTGCCAGCTCACGGGCCAGGGCAATGTCCTCGCCCAGCATTTCCTCGTAATGCGCGTAGGTCTGGTCCGCATCCTCGCGCAGCAGGCGCAGCACGCGCTCGGCGGTGGCGCCATCCAGCACCGCGCCACGGCCCTGCTTGTTATCCGCGGATTGCACCGCAAGCTGCTCTGGCGCGGGCAGGTAGAAATCCTTGTCCAGAATGGAGTAGCGGGCGGAATACTCGTTCACATTCGCCGTGCGGTGCCTAATCCATTGCCGTGCAACGAAAATGGGCAGTTTGACGTGGAATTTTATCTCGCACATCTCAAACGGCGTGGAGTGGTAATGGCGCATGAGGTAGCGGATCAGCCCCTCATCCTCCAGCGCCTTGCGCGTGCCCCGCCCGTAGGAAACACGGGCCGCCTGCACCACCGCGCTGTCGTCGCCCATGTAATCCACCACCCGCACAAAGCCGTGGTCCAGCACCGGCACGGGCTTGAACAGATATTCCTCCAGCGCGGGCACGGTGGGGCGCAGCGTGGCGTGGGTGGCATTGCGGGCGGCGTCGATCTCGGCGCGCTGTTCTGGGGTCAGGGTCATGGCGGACACTCTTTCACAATCCGCGAGTCGCGCCTATATAGAGCCTGCCGGCTTGCCGGCTATGGTGATAAACGGTGCGTGGAATAAACATTGTGGACCCGGGGGCAGTACCCGGCGCCTCCACCAAATTATTCTAGCCGCCCCGATGACGCAGCGCGAAGCGCCGTCTGAATCGGGCCGGCCAGATATAAGGGGGCGAAACAGACTCGACACGTGTGGTAAAGACCCATCTTTTGCCCGGCATTGTACCGCCGTTATCGGGCTAATTTTTAAATGCGAACGATAACAACGTTGCATTCGCTGTCGCTGCCTAAAAACAGCTAAGCGCGGTTCGGGGGGCACCGGGCAACAGAAGCCCCCCACTCACGAAATGCCCAGAATGCGCTCTGCCAGCCATTTGCCAGTGTGGCGCCTATTCCCCCGCTTTCGGCAAGCGTATCACAAAGCGCGCGCCCACGATGTTCCCTTCCTCATCGCGCCGGTTCTCGGCGGAAATCCGGCCGTGATGCGCTTCCACAATCTGGCGCGAGATGGACAGGCCAAGGCCCGAATGGCTGCCAAATTGCTCGGTTTGCGGGCGCTCGGAATAAAAGCGGTCGAAGATGGAATCGAGCTTGCCATCCGGTATGCCCGGCCCTTCATCCTCCACCGCCAACTCAATCAGCCCGCCCGTCTCGCGCCCGCGCAACCAAATTTTACCGCCCGCGGGTGAGAACGAGATGGCGTTGCCAATAAGGTTGCGCAGCACCTGCACCAGCCTGGTTTCCGAGCCGCGCACATACAGCCCCTCCGCCGGGGCCTCCACCAGCACGAAGGGCTGGCCTTCGCGGCGCGTGGCGTCGTGGATTTCGGCCAAAGTGGCCAGCATCTTCGCCATGTCCACAATCTCGTAGCGCGAGCGCGACAGCTCGGCATCCAGGCGCGAGCTGTCGGAAATATCGGTAATCAGCCGGTCCAGCCGCGAGACATCCTGGGTGATAATGGCAAGCAGGCGCGAGGCTCGGGCCGGGTCTTCCACCCGGGTCAGCGTCTCAATGGCCGAGCGGATGGAGGAAAGCGGGTTCTTGATCTCGTGGCTCACATCGGCGGCGAATTTCTCAATCGCGTCCATGCGCGCCCATAGCGCCTGGGCCGAGCTTTCCAGCGTGCGGCCCAGCGTGCCGATCTCGTCATTCCGTCCCTTTACCGAATCAGGCAAAGGCGGGGTGCGGGTGCGGCCCTCGCGCATGCGCTCCGCCGCCGCGGCCAGGCGCGATATGGGGCTGGCAATGGTGCGGGAAAGATAGAACGAGACGATGACGGTAAGCAGCAGCGCCAGCGCGAACAGGCCGAGAATGGATATCCGCACCGCCAGCACCGCCTTATCCACCTCCGATGCCTCGCGCGTCAGCAGCACCGTGCCCACAACCTGCTGGCCCTGGGTTATCGGCTCGGCCACGGTAATGAGCAGCGTACCGCTGGAATCACGCCGCACGAATGGCGGAGCCTCCTGGTTGGGCGCGGTGGAGGTAAGCTCCAGCGCCGTGCGCGCATCGGGCTGCCAGCCCAACGTGTCCGGGTTCTCGCCCGCGCCAGAGCCAAGCACGCCAGATTCATCCTGCGCGCCGATGACCGAGCCGGAGAGATGGTCGTAGATGAAGCTGATGACGCGGCTGAACAGGCCAGGCGGCGGCGGGGCGGGCAAAGGCTCGGTAACAATATTGCCGTTCTGCCCCGGATGCACCCGGGAATTGGCGATGAGCGTGCCATCGGCCCCGTAAATAAGCGCCTGGGCGTTGGGCGTGGGCGCGGTGAGCGAATAGAGCAGCGGCTGCGCCAAATCCGGGTTCACGCTGGTCTGGCCGTTATTGGTTTGCACCGCCGCCTGGGCGATGGCCCCGGCATAAATGCGCGCCTGCTCGCGCAGGGCCGAGACCTCGGCGGTGAGCAGCCCTTGCTGGTACTGGTCCAAATAGAGCAGCGCCGCGAAAATCAGCGCCACGGGCAGCAGATTGACGAGGAGAATATCCCGCAGCAAGCGGGAGATGCGGGGCTTACGGGGCAGGATCAGGCATCCTTATAGCGGTAGCCAATGCCGTACAGCGTCTCGATCTGGTCGAACTCGCCATCCTCGTTGCGGAATTTCTTGCGCAAACGCTTCACAT
>JAKBCX010000210.1 GCA_021807465.1 Pseudomonadota bacterium
GAGCTAATGTCGATGGGCGCTTCGGCAATCGGCGCCTGAGGCTGCCGGTAGGGGCGCTGCTCGTTACGGTCGCGCGGCTGGAACTCCTGGCGCTGGCGCGGCTCGAAGCGGCGGTCCTGCCGGTTGTCGCGGTTATCCCGTGCATCCCGGTTATCCTGCCTGTCCTGCCGGTCATGGCGCTCTTGCCGGTCCTGGCGGAACTCCTGACGGTGTTGGTGCTCCTGGCGCGGCTGTTCGCCTTCACCCTCGGCAGGTTGCGGATTGTTGTAATTTTGCTGGCCGCCCTGGGGCTGGTTGGGCACGCCCTGCGCCTGGTTAATGGCGCTGATGATGCGGAAATAATGCTCGGCGTGCTGATAATAAGCCTCGCCCAGCACGCGGTCGCCTGAAGACGCGGCATCGCGCGCGAGCTGCGTATATTTATCGAAAAGCTGCTGGGCCGTGCCGCGCACCCGCATTTCCGGGCCGGAACTATCAAAAACATGGTTCCGGTTAAGGGGAATGCCGTTCTGCTGGTTGCGGAACCCGCCGCCTCCGCCGCCGCCCTGGCGGTGGTTGCGCCCGCGCATACGCTTCATATTCATGTGCTCGTGTCTATCCTCAAGCTGATGACATGCGCGGCACGGCGTTTGTACGCCACCCTGATAAGCTCCGCTTACGCCAGAGACTCCGGGCCTAAAAGCCCGCGCTGTTACGTGATTAGCTGCATTATCCTATTCTGCCAATGACCTATTTGCAGAAACTTAGCAGAGCAGCCCGTTCAATTCCGGCCAGGTCTGCCCGGAATTGGCAGGAAAGCCCCGCCGCGGCAGCCAGCCTAGCCACGTATATGGCTTGCCCAGCCCCCAGTTCAAGCACGGCCAGCCCGCCAGGGGCCAGAATATGGGGCAGGGCGGCGATAATGGCGCGGTAGGCATCCAGCCCATCCGCGCCGCCATCCAGCGCAGCCACAGGCTCGTATTTCGCCACTTCCGGCATCAGCGCCGCCACATCCGCGTGTTCAATATAGGGCGGGTTGGAGAGTACCAGGTCGAATTTGCCCGCGAGCGCGCTAGCCCAGCTTCCGGCCAAAAACGCGGCGCGGCGCGCCAGCCCCAGGGTGCTGGCATTTTGCGCGGCCAGGGCCGCGGCCGCGGGGTTTATGTCCACGCCCACGCCGAAGGCCTCGGGAAATTCATGCAGCACGGCCAGCAGCAGGCAGCCCGTGCCGGTGCCCAAATCCAGCACCATGCGCGGCTTCAGCCCCGATTCGAGCACGGCTTCCACCAGAGTTTCCGTATCGGGCCGGGGGATGAGCGTTGCGGGGGAGGTGGCAAATTCCAGCCCCCAGAATTCCTTGCGTCCGGTAATATAGGCCAGCGGTTCGCGCGCCACGCGCCGCGCCAGGACTTGGGCGTAGGCGGTGGTGTCAACCGCATCGCGCGCCACCAGCCCGGCCGCATTGGTGTTAAGGGCGGCGGCCAGCAGCAGCCTTGCCTCGCGCCGAGGCTCTTCTATGCCTGCTGCCTTCAGCCGGGCTGTTATGTCTGCTAGCGCGTCGGCTGTGGGTATCAATGCTGCGCCGCCAGCCGCGCCGCCTGGTCTTCGGCAATCAGCGCGTCGATGATCTCGTCGAACTCGCCCAGCATCACTCGGTCGATTTTGTGCAGGGTCAGGTTGATGCGATGATCCGTTACGCGCCCTTGCGGGAAATTATAAGTGCGGATTCGTTCCGAACGGTCGCCTGTGCCCACCTGGGCCTTGCGGTCTGCCGCGCGGGACGATGTGGCGGCGTGGCGTTGCGCGTCGTACAGGCGTGAGCGCAGAATCTTCATCGCCTTGGCGCGGTTCTTGTGCTGGCTGCGCTCTTCCTGCATGGCCACCACAATGCCGGTGGGGATATGCGTGATGCGCACGGCGGATTCCGTCTTGTTTACGTGCTGCCCGCCAGCGCCCGAGGCGCGGTACACGTCAATTCGCAAATCACCCTCATTCACATCCACATCCACCTCCTCGGCCTCTGGCAGCACAGCCACGGTTACGGTGGAGGTATGGGTGCGCCCTTGCGTCTCGGTGGCCGGCACGCGCTGCACGCGGTGCACGCCGGATTCAAACTTCAGCTTGGCGAACACCGATTTGCCGGAGATTTCCGCCATGGCGCCGCGCAAGCCGCCCAGCTCGCTTTCATCGTATTCCAGCACCTCGAACCGCCAGCCCTGCGCGGCGGCGTATTTCTGGTAAGCGGCAAATAGCTCAGCGGCGAACAGCCCTGCCTCGTCGCCCCCGGCGGCTGGGCGGATTTCCAGAATACCCGCGCGCTCATCCGCCTCGTCCTTGGGCAAAAGCGCCAGCCGCACGGCAAGCTCCAGCTCGGGCAGCCTGGCCTTTAGTTCGTGGTACTCCGCCTCAGCCAGCTCCTTCATCTCCGGGTCGGCCATCAGTGCTTCCGCCTCGGCAAACTGCTTCTCGGCGCCGCGCAGGGCGGTCACCTTTTCCTCCACCGGCTCCAGCTCGGCCAGCTCCTTCGAGGCTTTCACAAATGCCTCGCCGCTCACCTGGCCAGAGAGGATGTATCGCAGCTCCTCCGCCCGGGCGAGTATACGGTCCAGCTTGGAATCAAGCTCGCTCATGCGCGTAGCAGCCCCGGTAGCGCCTCGGCCGCCACATCGGCCTGCTCGCCGCTGGCAAGGTTCTTCAGTTTCACGTCCTCGCCCACCAGCACGGCAAAGGCGGCACCGGATTTATTGGCGCGCTCCAGGCGTTTTTTCACGTTGCCGGAATAGCCGATCTCGGCGGCAATATTATGCCCGCGCAGCAGGTTGAGAATCCCGATGGCCCGTGCCTCGGAGTCTGCGCCCATGGGGATAATGGCCACCGGCACATGCGCCGCTGCCGGTGCGGCAATGAGCATCGAAAGCCGCTCAATCCCGGCGCCCCAGCCAATGCCCGGCACGCTTGGTCCGCCCATCTGCTCCACCAGCCCATCGTAACGCCCGCCTGCCATCACCGTGCCCTGCGCGCCAAGCGCGGTGGTTACGAACTCGAAAGCCGTGTGGTTATAATAATCCAGCCCGCGCACAATGGCGGGGTCCAGCACGAACGGCACGCCGAATGCGGTGAGATTATTCTGCACCGCATCGAAAAAAGCGCGCGCTTCCCCGGTTAGCGAATCTTGCATTTGCGGCGCGCCGGCTACCAGTTTCTTGTCGCCCTCATCCTTGGAATCCAGAATACGCAGCGGGTTTTTCTCCAGCCGCAATTTACTGTCGGCGGAAAGTTCGCCGGCATATTGTGAGAAATACGCCACCAGCTTCTCGCGGTACGCGGCGCGCGAGGCTGCGTCGCCCAGCGTGTTCACCTGCAACTGCACGGTATCGCCAATGCCCAGTTCGCGCAAAATCTGCCAGCCCATCGCAATCACTTCCGCATCGGCCAGCGGCGTGGCGGGGCCGAGCAGTTCCACGCCAATCTGGTGGAATTGCCGGTAGCGGCCTTTCTGCGGGCGCTCGTAACGGAACATCGGCCCGGAATAAAACACTTTCTGCGGCAGCGTCTGCGTCAGTCCGTTGGTAATCAGCGCGCGGCATACGCCGGCCGTGCCCTCTGGCCGCAGCGTCACGGAATCCCCGCCGCGATCCTCGAACGTGTACATCTCCTTCGTCACCACGTCGGAGGTTTCGCCCAAAGTGCGTGAGAATACGCGCGTATCCTCAAAAATCGGTGTCTGCCACTCGGCAAACCCGTAAAGTCCCACAACGTGCCGGGCCGTCTCCACCACGCGGGCGAAACGCGCCATATCCTCGCCCAAAAGGTCACGCGTGCCGCGCACGGGCTGTAATTGGTTCGACATGTATTGCACCATCAAAATAAAAATCCGGAGCGGTAAGCCGCCCCGGATGTCAAAACCCCAGAAACGCTTCTACTCGGCTGCGGCTTTTTCCGCCGCCTTGGCCGTCTCAATCTGCGCGGCCTTCGTTTCCACCAGCTTCACCAGATGCTCCACCATCTCCTCATCGGAAATCGTGTGGTCAGTCTTGCCGCTGGCATAAACCATGTGCCGGCCATTGCCGCCGCCGGTCAGGCCGATATCGGTCATCAGCGCCTCACCAGGCCCGTTTACCACGCAGCCGATAATCGAGAGCGTAATCGGCGTCTCGATATGCGCCAGGCGCTCTTCCAGCGTCTCCACCGTTTTGATGACGTTAAAGCCCTGGCGCGCGCAGGAAGGGCAGGAGATAACGCGCACGCCGCGGTGCCGCAGGCCGAGGGATT
>JAKBCX010000211.1 GCA_021807465.1 Pseudomonadota bacterium
CAACGCGAACAGATGTCACGCCAGCCGGCACAACAAATTCACCCGCCGATGTAAATACCTGCATCGTTGAGTAACCAGGCCGCAACGCCGGAAGCTTGTATTGCAAGAATGGCGCCCCAGGCGCCACGGAAATATCCGCCGAGGTAATCGTCGATTGCCCGTAATTCACTGTTATAACGTATAACCCCACCCAACCCGCATCCACAGGCGGCGTCACTTGCGCACCAGTCAAAGTCCCGGCACCCGGCTTTACCTGCAACTGCACACGCTGCACACGCTGGGTATTCTGCGCGGCACCAGAATTATTCGGTCCCGACAAAGCCTGGCTCGGATTCGCCGCATTTACATACGGCAACACCACCGGATCAGTATCGGTCTCTGAAAAGCTCGCCTCGATAAGATAATTAATCGACTGACCAGAGCTCTGCGGCGTTGCGAACGTAAAGTTGACCGGCTGCAAATTAATCCCGGTTTTCACAATCTGGTCCGTCACATCCGCGGCCAGAGATCCGTATGCCACCGCATCAAGACTCGAAAGCTGCGTAATACTCCCCGGTCCAACACTAACCGAGAGTGAGGCAGGCACCGTGGGCACACACGCAAGCCCATCTACGGTCACACCAGCTCCCAGTGTCGCGGCCGTAAGCGCCGCGATTCCAATCATCGCATTCCGGTTCGGATAAAGAATATCCGTATCCTGGGGAATGCTCCCAGGATAGACAATATTACGATCCATGAATCTTCCTCAATTGGAAATGTTAGTCCAGGCAATCGCCGAAACCGGCAAAACAGATGCTATGCTCGCGTAAATCTCGGCATCACTTATGTTGCCTTGGAATTCTTCCACATCCGCATAAAACGCGGGCAGGGTATTATACCCCCCAGGACCAACACCATACCCGCTTCCATTGCCCGCAACCACGCTGTCCGGCCGGTACGCCCGTACCAAAAACTGATAAGGCATGGACATGCTTCCGTATCCTCCAGCAACCCCATATCCCATATTCCGGTTGTAGCCGCCGGTATCGGCTGGATTCCGAGGCTCAAAAACCACAGGTGTCCGGCCTGTCAAATCCTCAAGAACCTGTATCACACTGGCTCTTGTGGCCCTGGCACGAACCAAATTCTGCTGAATTCGGACTCTGTATGCAGTATCCCCCTCAGCCGTGCGCCTTGTCAGCGCACCGCCAAAATAATCCTGCGCCGCAATATCAAGGAATATTCCGTCAGCACTGCCAATGCGCCCCTGGTCACTTACTGTACCAAGAAGAGAAAAACCTTCAACCCAGGCACTTGCGATGCCCATCAGCAACGCATCCAAAACAGGAGATTCATCTGCAAACCATCCAACAGGCAAAACAGCTTTCAGCCTTGCCATCAGGCCAGCTACATCAACAGAAATATTCATCTTACGAAACCGTCAAAACGCCGCTGCGTACCACGCCAAACAGTGACGGAATCAAGTCAGCCGTTTCCCCATTCAAGGTCAGGTCCGATACATTGATGATGGAACTTGACGCTTCAAAAGCCAATTGCGCTAATTTTGTATAGCTCAGCGCTGCGCCAACCTGTAAGGCATCAATGTAATTCTGCCATCCCGTCACCACCGCTGAAACAGCCAGAGCATGATCTGCCCCTCCAGCCGTCACAATCGCCGCCGAGATTGCCGCCCTCACCACCACCGGCCCCTGCACGGCAAAACTCGTACCAACAGGGCGGATGCCATCAACCACTTGCTGAATGATTTGGAGAAGCGAAGAAGGTGGACTCCCCGAACCATCATCAACGGTCACTACAAAATGCCCCATCTGCATAGAGCCCGCCTGATCCTGGTTTTCGGTTATGCTGTAACTCAGCCCTTGCTGCACAGCCCCAATCGCCGAACCGATCGAAATGTTAGTCGCCCGTGAGAGACTCGCCAGATAATTTCCAAACCTTGCCTTGAAGGCTAAATCACTCTCCGCATCTACCCCGCCAGCCAAGGCATTTTGGTTATTAACCACATCCACGCCGGCAATCGGCGAGCCTATCAACGAGATCATCCCCGGCAGCACGTTTCCATTCGCACCAGGCACACTTGCCACAATGGCTGCGGTAACCCCTGAAACGCCGGGCTGAATAACATAGCCTGTCGCCGCAACACTATATGCGCTATTCGTAGTATCCGCCACGACAATAAAGCTCTGCGTATTACCTGCAGTCGCAACCGCTGTTCCAACAGGAATCAAAGCTGATGACACTGGGCTAAAACGCGAAAATGTTGCCTGCCCGGCGGCAGCGACGGCTGGCAAGCGGACAAAGCCAAAATCCGCGCCAAAGCTATCGCAATCTGCCCCACTGCTCGTAGCCAGCCTTGTCGCAGATAACACTTCAACAATAAGCCATTGCAGCCACAATGCAACCGACGCATTGGCCTCCAAAATCGCACGGATTACAGAACCAACGGTTAAATCAACAAGGTTCGAGGCCGCTCCTTGAACAGCCGCGGCCATCCTCTCCATCAGAGAAGAAAAATTCTGAAGCGATAACTGCATGTAATCCCCTACAGGGAAAAAGAATTGGTCGAAATTAGGCCTGTCGTAGAATCAGCATAGGTCAACGTCGCTGTTACAGCTCCATCATTTTCATGTGCCACCGCCACAACAGGCGGTGGCGACACCGCAACAGATGGCTCCAGCAAGAGCTGCGCCCTCACCACACCAGCTATCATCTCTGGCGCACCCGGCTGACCCACAAATGCACCCAGGCCAGCACCATAATTAAGCTGCCAGATATAATCCCCCGAATTCGTCAACAACCTCCGAAGCACACGTTGTTGAGTCAATAACGTTCCGTTTGCCAATGCGAGATCACCCGTGGGTCCCACCGCCAAATCACCGCCAACCTCCAATGCCAAATCAACCATCATACAATATCCGACGGCAAACCAGTGCTGCCGCCTTGCGGCACAGTATGTACATGCTCATCATAGGCTTGGCGTAAGTTCGCTATTGTCCCATGCGCGCTATTCAGGTCGGAAATATCACCGCTCACCACCAGGTTGCCCATAATATTCACCTGTGGCGCCTGCAAAATTATCGTTCCGTCTCCGCGTAATTTCAAAAAACTTCCGCTTTGATGCTGCAACCACAACTCACCTGCCGGCGCCGGCATCGGCTGGTCCACAGCCGACCATATCGCACCCAGCACCACCCCTTGCTCTGCGTTGCCTTCCTGCGCCAACACCAAAACCTGCGCCCCCGGCACTAACGGTGCCGCCAATCCCCAGCCAGCACCGACCCAAGGCGATAATACAGGAAGCCACCCAGTCAATACATTCTCAGGCTGAATTAACACGCGCGCCGAATAAGCCTCGGAATCAAAACTCGACACGAGGCCAAATCGCGCGCCGCCTACATGGCCGTCCAAAGCGCCAGCTCCAGCCTTAATCTGATTGAGAAGATATTCCATCACACCACCATAACCGCATGTGCCCTAATATCTTGCACAAACCCTTCTTTCCCATTCAGGCGCCTCATCACAGCGTCAATTCCATATGTCTGGTCAAGCCCCATCCCGGCACCAGCCAGTATCATCTGTCCACCCGGCGCCAACAGCGTCTCTCCCGGCATTCTGGCTAGCATAATCATTTGGTGCTGACTCAAAATCTGTGCATGTGCCTGCGCAAGACGGCTTGCCTGATCCTGCATTAAATTCGGTCGAACGATAATGGTCTCTAACCCGGCACCATAGCTTTCAGATATCACGGCCTTATTCCGGCAGTTCCACGACTTCACCCTAACGGCGCCTGGTAATGCCGTAATCACATCAAGCACCAAATCGGAAAACATTCCCGGAACAACAACGGCGGGGGCGCCAATCTGCGGGGGTCCAAAATTCAGAAGCCCATTGGTAACAGAGACCAAAAATCCCTCATCCCTAGCCAAAGCCGTTAGCAGCTCCCACTCCGTCGTCACATGAGAACTCAGCCCAAGCGCAGTCCGGGCATGATCTCGCTGATAATACTGCCCCACAAGCCTATGCGTTACCGCAATATTTGGAATCAAACCATGCTCAACGGCAATCAGTTCAGCAATCTGGCTTGCCGTCTGGTTAACATAGCTCTGCGCAATTTCCGTATCAATCAAAAGAGATGTCTGATCGCGCCCGCAAATATAAGCAATATTCTTTACTAAATCGATCCGCACCGCATCAATGCGGCCCGTTAGCAAAGTAATATAGCCCATACCGGCTGGAGCGGCCTCAAT
>JAKBCX010000212.1 GCA_021807465.1 Pseudomonadota bacterium
CCAGCAAACAGGCGGGCAAAACCAGCCCTGCCCATGGAGCCGCCGGAGAATGCAGCACGGCCAGCGCCACCAGGATGGAACTGCCCGCCACGGCCAGCGTGCGCTTATCGCCGAATAACGTTTTGATAAAACCCTGCATTAGACCAGCTCCGCCTTAGAGGTTTTTGGTGTATACAAACGGATGAGCGCCAGCCCGCCCGTGGCGTAGAACAGAAACAGCAGCGGCAGGGCGGCATCGCGGAATGGCCAGGCATAGCCAAGCGATTCCAGAACCCAGAAACTGCCGAAGCTGAGCACCGCCGAGCCGACGGTGAATTTGATAACATTCTCCGGCACGCGGGAAAGCGGCTGACGCAGCAACGCGCCGGCCAGGGCCACCGCGGCCAGCGCTGCCAGCGCGGCGGCGGCGGCGGCCAGCGTGTGGTGGGTTTGCACGCCCAGCGCCACCACAATCAGCCAAACTTCCAAACCTTCCAGCAACATGCCGTTAAAGGCGATGAACCAGGCGGCGCGGGCCTCGTGAATGTCATCACGCGCGCGCAAGGAGGCGAATTCCTCGTCCTCATCATGCAATTTTTTCAATCCCGCGCCGCGCGCAACCGCCTTGCCCAGCCACCGCACGCCGAACAGCACCAGGAATACGCCAACAACAAATTGCAGGACAGCCAGATTATGAATGCGGGTAAGAATGAAGCTACCAAACCCGGTAAGCACTGCGAGCACCAGCAGCGCCACGCCCGCCGCGTGCAGTGCCCGGCGCCAGCCAATGGAAAGCGCCACAGCCAGGATGATGGTATAGGCCTCCACCCATTCCACCGCGGCGGTTAAAAAAGTTGCTAGCAGAATGGAAATCATAGGCTATGCGTCTCCAACTTCACTGAACAGAAAAAACTTGCCGGGATCGGCGGAAATGCGTTGCGGCCCAGCTTCAACCGGGGCGGGCAGCAAGGCGCTGAGGGGCTGTGCCAGGCCAGGCACGCGCCAGCGCACAAGAAAGCGGCCCGCCTGGAATTGTGAAGATAGGGCCTCCGCCGCGATATTGCCATCGGGGGCGGGGCGTATGGCGTCCTCGCGCCAGAACAGCAGCCCGCGCCCAGCGGCGGGCGGCGGCGCGGCCAGGGCTAGAGGCTGGCCGCTCAGCACCAGCATTGCTTTGCCGCCCTGGTTGTGGACTGCCGCTTCGATACCCCCAAGCGCACCGGTGAAGCGTGCGATGTAAGGCGAGGCCGGTGCCGCCCACAGCGCGCTGGGCGTGCCGTATTGGCGGATCACGCCATCTTCCAACACCGCCACCTGGCTGGCCAGCGCCCAGCAATCCTCGGGGTCGTGGGTAACCAGCAAGGCGGCAACGCCCGTTTCCTGCACGGTCTCGCGCAGGGCCTCGCGCAGATGGGCGCGGGTGGCAAGGTCGAGGCTGGAGAGCGGCTCGTCGAGCAACAGCAATTTGGGCCGGGCCGCCAGGGCGCGGGCGATGCCCACGCGCTGCTGCTGGCCGCCCGATAATTGCGCCGGGCGGCGCGGCGCCAGCACGGCCACGCCCAGCCGCGCCAGCAGGGCTTGCGCGGCCTCGTTACGCTTGGGCGTGGCAGGCGGCATGGCCAGCGCCACATTCTCCAGGCAGCTCAGGTGCGGCCAAAGGGCGAAATCCTGGAACACCATGCCTAGGCCTCGGCGTTCGGCGGGCACGAAAATGCGGGCGGCATCGTCCATCACCGCGCTGCTAATGGTGATGCGCCCGGCATCAGCACGCTCCAGCCCCGCCACCATGCGCAACAAAGTGGTTTTGCCCGAACCGGACTCACCAGCCAGAACCAGGCATTGGCCGGGGGCCAGCGCCAGATTGATACCGCGCAGCACCTTGCGGCCGCCCAGGCTGCGGCAGGCTTGTTCAATATGCAGGCTGAGATTCATGCGGCCTCCTTGGCCGGGCGCGCGGCGCCCAGGCGCAGCGCGGCGTTGAGCAGCAGGGCGAGGCTAGCCAGGGAGGCCAGCCCCAGCAGGGCCAAGCGGGCCGCCGTGGCGTAATCGGCTTTCATGTCGGCAAACACGATGGCAACGCCAAGTGGCGCGGCGCCGGGAACGTAGAGCAGTTCGGATATCGGCAGTTCGAACATCACCGCCGCCACCACCAGCAGCCAGGCTTGCATCCCCGGGCGGGCGAGCAGCGCGGCTTCAATGTCGATGAGCCGTGTGGAGAGCGGCAGGGCGAAAATACGCGCTGCTTCGTCCAGCTTGGCATCAAGCTGGTTGCACGCCGTGCCAAGCAGGCGGATGGCAGCGGGCAGCGCACCCGCCGCATAGGCGATGATGAGCAGCAGCACCGTGCCGTAAAGCGGCAGGATGTTATTGTTGAAGGCGATGATATAGCCCGCGCCGAGGATAAGCCCTGGCACCGCCATATTGGCGGCAAGCCCGGCCTGCACGAAGGCGGTGAACCAGAGTGAGCGGCCCTGCTGGAGCTTGAGGATGAAATACCCCGCCCCCAGCGCCAGCGTGGCCGCCAGCATGCCGTAAAACAGCGAGCGGGGCACGGCATCCAGACCATCGCTTTGCAGCGGCCCGCCCAGCGCTGTGATAATAAGCGCCAGCAACGGCGCGGCCAGCCCTAAGCCCCAGAGCAGCGCGGTGCCGCCTGCCAGCATCAGCTGCAAACCGGATGATGGCATGATGAGCGCGGCATGGCGTACCCGGCCATGCACGAGCGCAGCCTGGTGGCGCCGCTGCGCCGCCACCTGCAGCAGCGCCAGCAGCGCGGCACTGAGGATAAGCCACCAGCACAAGGCGGCAGCCCCGGCAAAATCCGTCGGCGTGGTGTTGAGGCGCTGGTAAATGGCGTAGGTGAGAATGGGGATTTTGGACGTAAGGCCGAGCGTGGCGGGGATGCCGAATTCCTGCATCGTCTCGATAGCGGCGATGGTGAAGGCGCTGGCCATGGCGGGCAGGGCCAGACGGAACCGCAAATGCCAGCGCCGCCAGCGCGGCAGGCCGAGCACCAGCGCTGCCTCGGCAAGCTGCGCCCCGGCAGCGGCAAAGGTGGCGCGGGCCACGAACACGGCAAAGGGCAGAGATTTTAGCAGATACAGAAACACAAGGCCCAATGGACCGAGGAAAAGATGCCCCGCCTGGCTGTTCCGCAAGGCGGGATGGCCCATGATAATAAGCCACCCCGTGGTGAGCACATAGCCGGGGGTGAGAAAAAGCAGCCAAAGCCCCAGCCCCAGCGCCTGCACGGCCAGCCCGTTAAGACTTTCCAGCGCCTGCGCCAGCAGCGCGCCCAGCGGCGCGGCAATGGCACCCACCAGCAGCGCGAAGGCAGCGGAGTTGGCCAGCGCCGGCAGGCAGAGCGACACGTTGCTGCCCGCGAAAAGCGGCAGCATGAGCAGCCGTGCCAGCGGATAGACGAACAGCGCCACCAGCAGCGCCAGCGCCAGGAGACGCGCCAGCCTCATGCGCCGCTCATCATCTTGGCGAACCAGGCATTGATGGTGCCTTCCAGCCGCCCCCAGCTAACCGGGTTGAGCGTGGCGATGGTGAGTGTGGACAGGGCAGGCATGCCGGGCAGCGGCGCTGGAGCGTTGCTGGTGACGGGCCAGTAATACCCATCTGCTTCGCCCTGTTCCTGGCGCAGCTTTTGGATGTCCGGCCGCATGGCGAAGGCCATGAAACGCGCGGCATCGGCCCGCTGGCGCACGGGCAGGCCCGCAGCCTCTACCATGACGTTGGGCAGCATGTAGGCAGGGGCCGGAATGGTAATCTGGTAGCCGGGATGATGCGCGGCATAGAACAGGGCCGCCGATGACTGCACAATGGCGGCACCGATTGCCTGCGACTGCAAGGCGGCTAGGGTGGCATCGTTCTTATCGAACATTTCCAGCCCGTTGGCCTTAAGCGCGGCAATAAAGCCCTGGCCCTGCGGCCAGCCGCCCGCCTGCTTCAGCATGCCCGCCAGCATGGGGTAAGTGGGGCCGGAGATCGAAGGGTCGTTCATGCCCACCTGGCCGCGATAAGCGGGGGCGGTGAGATCTTGCCAGCCAGTGGGCGGCACGGGCATGCGCGCGGGTGCGGAGATGAAAACGCCCGCCAGGGTAAAGCCGGTGGGAATATACGCGCCATCCTCACTGCACAGGCTTTGCCCGGTGGGGGTGAGATTTTGCGGCGCGGGCAAATTATGCGCCAGCAGCCCGGCATCATCCAGCGCGGCGGCGGCCGTGGCGCCGTCGAACCACGCGATGTTCCAATCTGGATG
>JAKBCX010000213.1 GCA_021807465.1 Pseudomonadota bacterium
CGAGCATGATCTCGCAAAACGTAACCCAGGCATTGGCCGCCAGATACCCTGCCTGCCCCCAGAGCGCTTCCGCCACCGCTTGGGGCGAAGGCAGCATGAAAGGTGGAATGGCGGTAAAGGCGGTGACTGCCCACCAGAGCGCGATAAACACGGCGATTGTGACGAAGGGACGCATCACGCGCTCCCCTGCGCCAGTTGCCGCAGCAGCTCGCCTTGCAGGTGCAAAATCCCATCCTCATCCGGCGCGCGGGGCGGCGTGCCGGGCAGGCGCGTGGGCGCGGCCAGCCGCGCCGGGCTGCCGGAGAGGACGGTGAACCCATGCCCTAGCCGGCAGGCCTCGAACGGGTCGTGCGTAATAAGCAGTACGGTACGCCCGGCCAGCAGGCGCGCGGCGAGGTCCTGCATCCGCACGCGGGTAATGGCGTCCAGCGCGGAAAACGGCTCGTCCATCAACACCACGGGCCGGTCTTCATACAGCGTGCGGGCCAGGGCCACGCGCTGGCGCTCGCCGCCGGAAAGCTCCGCCGGGCGGGCAAGGGCGCGGTGGGTCAGCCCCACCTCGTCCAGCAGCGCGGCGGCGCGGGCGGCATCGCGCTTCTGGCCGCGCAGCGTGGCGCCCAGCATTACGTTATCCAGCGCGCTGGCCCAGGGCAGCAGCAAATCCTGCTGCGCCATGTAGCTTACGCGCCCGGCCAGAGGCGCGCCGTCGCTTGCCGCCACCGCGCCTTCATCGGGCGGCTCCAGCCCGGCGATAATCCGCAGCAGGCTGGTTTTGCCAGCACCCGAGGGGCCGAGCAGCACGAAAAACTCGCCTGCCGCAAGCGTGAGGTGAAGCCCGGAGAACACCGCCGCCCCGGCATAGCGCAGGCCAAGCCCGCGTAATTCTATGCCGGGCGGCGCCATGGCTTAGGCCGTAACCTGCACGGCGTAGTCCTGAAGCGGCAGCGCCTTTTTGATAAGCCCCGCCTTGGCCAGGAAGTCGCGGTAAGCGATGTAGCGCGGGCCATCCAAAGCCGCCGGGTCCGCGGCAAAATAAGGCGGCAAAGCGTGCCAGGAGGCGATGTCCAATTTGTCGTTAAGGCTGGGGTTTTCCTTCAGGAACTGCGCCAGCATCTTGTCCGGGTCCGCCAGCAGCGCCGCCGTGCCTTCCTTCAGCGCGGCCAGAAAGCGCGGCAGAGCCGGGTTTTTCAGGCCATTTACGGCAGAGAGCAAAATCAGCTCCTCGGAGGTTGGCACGCCGTAATCCTCGGGCGCGAAGATAACCGGGTGAAGCCCAGCCTGGGCGAGCTGAATATCCTCATAGGTGCGGAACGTGCCGATCACCGCATCCACCTGGTGCGATTGCAGCGAGGTGACGAGGTTGAAATTGACGTTCACCAGCGTGACATCGTGCAGCGTCAACCCGGCGGTTTTCAGCATGGTGGCAATCTGCACCGTTTCCATGCCCGCCACGGAGTAGCCAATCTTCCTCCCCTTTAGGTCAGCCAGCGTCTTTATGCCGCTGCTGCCCAGGGCGGTTAGGGTGTTCAGCGGCTTGTCGATCAACGTGCCGGTGCGGCGCACGGGCAGGCCCTGGTCCACCAGCAGATAAAGCTGCGGCTGGTAGCTTAAGCAGGCATCGGCCTTGCCGGCGGCCAGCAGGCGCGGCGGCAAATCGGGGTCGGTGGGGGCAATCAGCTTAACATCCAGCCCGGCGCGGGCAAAAGCGCCGCAATATTTGGCGGCGAAGAGCGGCGCGTGGTCCGGGTTGATGAACCAGTCGAGAATAATGGTGAATTTTTGCGCCGTGGCGGCCCGCGCGATGGAGGGGGCGGCAAGCGTGGCGGCGGCTGAGGTGATGAAATGGCGGCGCTGCATAAATCCTCCCTACGCTGGCATGACCCAGACAGGTTCGGCGGGTATAATCTCAGCCCGCGACATGCGGGCACCCCGGTAGACGCAGCTTGTTTCTGAATTGGGGCGCAGCGTCAAGGCTGACTTGACGATGCACAAACCCGGATGGAGCATAGAGGCCATGAGCATCGGGGGGTTAGGGGCGGAGTTTCCTTCACTTGGGAGTTGTGTTTAGTGCTGAAATTTACCGCTTCGCTCGTGGACCTCGCGATACCGTGCAATCTGGGGCAATCGAGGGTTATTGTGAGGTTTACGGTGATTTTAGGGGCTTTGCTGGCGATAGGCGGACTGGCATTGGCTGAGGCACAGGCGAACCATGCAGTGCCCCACGGTGCTGCTCTAGCTAAGCCAACAACGGCACCTCTACAGGTCGAACCAACTAATGAGGTTAAGACCGCTGGTCCAGTGGGCATACTAGTTGACACTGTGCCGACTACGAGCGAGGCTCATCCCGCCTATATTGTGATCGACGCTACAGGCAGTTGGTGGCATCGCGCTGTATTCGATGATCCAGATGATGCAATCATTATGATCTTCACCATAGTGCTTGGCTTGTCGGCGATGTACCAGGCACGGTTACTCAATCGCCAAGATGCTAAGTTAAGGGAAAGCATCGATGAAACTAAAAGAAGTGCTGAGAGGCAACAACGAGCATACCTCAGCGTTGAACCTATCAGTGAAGGTGTTCTTTCTGGCATAGGCACAGATCGATACGATCCCCCAGGCACGAGGTTTAATTCCTATGGAGAACGAGACGAGACAGGAACTACCCGTCAATATTCATTGACTGGCAAAGATAAGTTAGTAAATCGTGGGCAAACACCAGCTTACGACGTATCCTATCATGTTAAATGCTATTGGGTGCAAGCAAACACACCTTCCGATAAAGATTCTAAGATTGCGGAATATAAGAGCGCTATCTTTTCGAATTCGTTTACCCATCTTGGCGTTCTTAATCCTGACGCATCTGCAACAATATACTATCATGGAATAACAGCGGTTATTGATTTTCAGCAGTTTTCGATGGACTTATACAATCTCTTTGTAGTTTTAAAAATCACGTACATAGATGCTTTCAAAGAGAAAAGGGAAATATTTCTCGCGAGGTCGATTTCTGGTTTTGATGGAGCGTCTCGAACAATTGAAATATATCAAGATGGATCATATTCAAATTAAAGGCTTAGCCTAGCCGGAGTAGGGCGGATGTAGCGAAGCGGAAGTCGCCACTTAGGCGCTTATCTGCATTGGCCAACACTGCGCATCTACTCCCGAGATCATGTGCTTGGCACGTCTATGCCTGACTTGGCCCGAACCGAGACCCGACCCATTTTCCCACAGCCCTCACCCAACCACCCGCCCCGCCACCACCGCCAGCGCCACCAGCAGCCCCACCTCGCGGTTCAGTTTGAACAGCGCCAGGCACCGCCCCGGGTTATAAATATCCAGCCGGAATATCTGCCACAGCAGCAGCGCCGCCGGGGCCAGCAGCAGCCAGAATCCGGCCGCGCCCAACCCCGCCAGCCGCATGGCCAGCGCCAGCAGCAGCATAAACCCGCCATAGCACCCAACCAGCGCCAGGCGCGTTTTCTCGCCAAACAGCCGCGCGGTGGATTTCACGCCAATCAGCGTGTCATCCTCGCGGTCCTGGTGGGCGTAGATGGTGTCGTAGCCCACAATCCACAAAATGGTGCCCAGATAGAGTGGCAAAGCGGGCCAGGCCAAATGCCCGGCAGCGGCGGCATAGCCCATGGGCGCGCCCCAGCCGAAGGTGCAGCCCAGCACGGCTTGCGGCCACCAGGTAACCCGCTTGGCCAGCGGATAAAGCGCCACCAGCGCCAACGATGCCACGCCCAGAATCTGCGCCACCCGCCCCAGCAGCAGCAGCACGCCCAGGCCAATAAGGCACAGCACCGCCAGAAACAGCATGGCCTGCCAGGGCTTCACGGCGCCCGAGGCCAAGGGCCGCCCGCGCGTGCGCTCCACCTTCGCGTCCAAATCGCGGTCCCATAAATCGTTCACCACGCACCCGGCGCCGCGCATTACGGCAGACCCCACGGCAAACAGCAGCGCCAGCCAAAGCCCGCGCCAAAAGCCCGGCGCGGCAAGGCAGATGGCCCATAACCCCGGCAAAAACAGCAGCCAGATGCCAATGGGCCGGTCCGCCCGGGCCAAAAGCGCGTAATTCTGCCAATAGGCGGGCAGCCGCGCTACCCAGCCGGCGCGGCGTATATCGGTATATCCACTCATGGTGCTATTCAGCCGGGCATGAGCACCGCGTCAATTCGCCTATACGTTCCCGCCCCCATCGCCCATGGCGCTGAAATTG
>JAKBCX010000214.1 GCA_021807465.1 Pseudomonadota bacterium
ACCCAGGCGGAGGCTGTGGACTGCGTGCATTATTACCATATCGGGCTGGCCGAGCACGATCTGGTGTTCGCCGAGGGCGCGCCGGCTGAAAGCCTGTTCCCCAACGATGATGCCAGTGAGTTCGGCATGGGCGCGGCGTTTGCCGCCCGCGCGGGCGCGGATCTGCCGCAAGCCATGTGCCTGCCGCTCCGCCATTGCGGACAAGAGGTTGAAGCCGCGCGGCAGGCCATAATACGGCGTGCGCCCGGCCTGCTGCTGGGCTATGTGGATGAAATTGCCGTGGAAGACCGGGGCGAAGGCCGTGTGGCCATTATCGGCGGCTGGGCGCAAAACCAAGCGGACTGGCAGGCGGAGCTGCCGCCAGTGCTGGAAATTTACGCGCATGGCCGCAAGCTGGGCGAGACTGTGCCCAACATGCTGCGGCATGATCTGTGCCATTTATACGAGCATGGTAGCAGGCACAGCTATCCCACAAGCGGGCGCCACGCATTCCGGTGCGAAATTTCCGTGGCACCTGATGTGCGGGCGCAGGATATTATTGTGCGCGGCTTGAATGGGCAGGAACTATGCCTGTCGCACGATGCGGCGGCGGCGCTGGTGGCGCCTGTGCAGGATTTGCGTTTAAGCGCCTGAACCAGGTTCAGGCGTGCAGCCCCGGCGCTTCCTGCCCGGTGCGCGCCACATATTCGGTGTAGCCGCCATCATATTGGTGGATGCCCTCTGGCGTCAGCTCCAGCACGCGGTTGGAAAGGGCGCTGAGAAAATGCCGGTCATGCGAGACGAACAGCATGGTGCCTTCATAGTTGGAAAGCGCCTTGATGAGCATCTCCTTGGTGGCGAGGTCCAGATGGTTGGTCGGCTCGTCCAGCACCAGGAAGTTGGGCGGATCGAACAGCATTATTGCCATTACCAGCCGCGCTTTCTCGCCGCCCGAGAGCACGCGCACGCGCTTTTCCACCTCATCGCCCGAAAACCCGAACGCGCCGGCCAGGTTGCGCAGCACGCCCTGCCCTGCATGGGGGAAGGCGGCATCCAGCGCCTCGAAGACGGTGGCGCTGCCATCCAGCAAGTCCATGGCATGCTGGGCGAAATAGCCCATCTTCACGCTGCCGCCCAAGGTTACGCTGCCCATATCCGGCGCTGTGGTGCCGGTCACCAGCTTCAGCAGCGTGGATTTGCCCGCGCCGTTAATGCCCAGCACGCAGGCGCGCTCCTTGCGGCGGATCAGCAGGTCCAGCCCGTCGTAAATCACCTTGCTGCCATAGGCCTTTGAAACCCCGCGCAGATTGGCGACATCGTCACCCGAGCGCGGGGCGGCGCGGAATTCGAACTCGATGGTCTGGCGGCGCTTCGGCGGCTCCACGCGCTCGATCTTGTCCAGCTTCTTCACCCGGCTTTGCACCTGCGCGGCGTGCGAGGCGCGGGCCTTGAAGCGTTCGATGAACGCCACCTCCTTGGCCAGCATTGCCTGCTGGCGCTCGAACTGCGCCTGCTGCTGCTTCTCATTCAGCGCCGCCTGGCGGGCATAGAATTCGTAGTCGCCGGAAAAGCTGGTGAGATTTCCGGCGTCGATTTCGATAACCTTGTTGATGACGCGGTTCATGAATTCGCGGTCGTGCGAGGTCATCAGCAAGGCGCCATCATAACCGGCCAGGAATTGCTCCAGCCAGATCAGGCTTTCCAGGTCCAAATGGTTACTCGGCTCGTCCAGCAGCATCACATCCGGGCGCATCAGCAATATCCGCGCCAGCGCCACGCGCATTTTCCAGCCGCCGGAGAGCAGGCCGACATCGCCCTCCATCATCTCTTGCGAGAAGCCAAGCCCGTGCAGCACCTCGCGGGCCTTGGCGTCCAGCGCATAGCCGCCCAACTCCTCGAAGCGCGTTTGCACCTCGCCGAAGCGTTCCAGAGTTTCGTCCAGCTTGTCGAACTGCTCCGGGTCGGCCATGGCGGCTTCCAGCGCGGCAAGCTCGGCGGCCACCGCGCTCACCGGCCCGGCGCCGTCCATCACCTCGGCCACGGCGCTGCGCCCCGCCATTTCGCCCACATCCTGGCTGAACAGGCCGATGCTCACGCCCTTGTCGATGAGGATATGGCCTTCATCGGGCTGTTCCTGGCCCGAGATTAGCCTAAACAGGGTGGATTTTCCCGCCCCATTAGGGCCAACCAGGCCGATTTTCTCGCCCTTCTGCAAGGCGGCCGAAGCCTCGATGAAGATCAGGCGCGTGCCGTTCTGCTTGCTTATATTGTCCAGGCGAATCATGTATCCTCGGTGGGGCGGTTAGGGGCGGCAGGCTCTTAAGCCCAATGTGGCCACGCCGCAAACCGCCCTTGCGCCGTCCGGCCAGATGGGGTTGAAGCCTGCTCCCCCGCGCAACCCCGAGAGATGGTTCATGGCACGCATATTCGGCATCGATTTCGGCACCACCAATTCCGTCGTGGCCGAACTGGCCGGGGATGGCACCGTGACCAGCCGGGTATTTGCCCAGAATGGCACGCTACATGATGTATTCCGCACCGTGCTCTGCTTTTGGCACGAGCAAGGGCAAGGCCGCGCCGGGTTGCGCCATGCCGCAGGCCCAGCGGCGGTTGAAACTTATCTGGAAGACCCGCTGGAAAGCCGGCTGATTATGTCGATGAAAACCTATCTCGCCCAGCGCAGCTTTACCCAAACCAATATTTTCGGGCGGAATTTCATGCTGGAAGAAATGGTCGCGGTCTTCCTGCGCGCCTTGCTGGGTGAGGATAAAGACGCCCGCATCGTTGCCGGGCGGCCGGTGCGTTTCGCGGGAGAGTTCGCGGACGACGTGTTCGGCGAGGAACGGCTGCGCGCCGCCTTCGCCATAGCCGGGCTGCCAGACATCGAGATTGCCTACGAGCCGGAGGCCGCGGGTTACCGCTTCATCCGTGCGCTGGACCGCCCCGCCAATGTGCTGGTGGGCGATTTCGGCGGCGGCACCTCGGATTTCTCGATCCTGCGCTTCACGCCTGGCGATGCCATGCCCATTCGCACAATCGCCAATACTGGCGTGGGTGTTGCGGGAGATAGTTTCGACTACCGGATCATCGACAACGCTGTATCTCCCCTGCTGGGCAAGGGCGATTTTTACCGCGTGCCCATGGGCAGCGACATGCCGGTGCCCATCGAATATTTCACCAGCTTCGCGCATTGGCACCGGCTTTCGCTCATGCGCAGCCCGCGCGTAATGCGCGGCATAGAGGAGGTGGCGCGTATGGCCTACCACCCGCAAAAGCTGCGCAATTTGCTTAGCCTCATCAAGGATGAAAGCGGCTATCATCTCTACCAGGCTGTAAGCCGGGTAAAAGCCGAGCTTTCACGCGCGGATACCGCGCGGCTACGCTTCGAGCACGAGGATTTCGCGCTGGACCGTGAGATTACCCGCGCCGAATTTGAAAGCTGGATTGCCCCGGAGCTAGCCAGGCTGGAGGCCAGCGTGGATGCGGTGCTGGCGGAAGCGCGGATGGCGCCCGGGCAGATCGGCCGCGTGTTTTTAACAGGCGGCACATCCTTTGTTCCGGCGGTGCGGCAGCTTTTCATCAACCGGTTTGGTACGGAAAAGCTCTCCGCCGGAGGCGAGTTCGTCTCGGTTGCCGAGGGGCTGGCGCTGATCGGGCGTGACCGCGGGGCGAGTTAACCCCCCGCCATCAGCCGGGAGGCGACTCCAGCGCGCGTAATTCCGCGGCAATCCACATACGCTCCCATAAATTCTTGCCTCCGCTCTGCGCCAGAAGGAGTGTCAACGCAGCCTGCTTCACCGCACGGGCGGGGGCCGAGTCCGGGACGGCGGCCAGAGCAATATCCAGCAAATGCAGCGCCTCCAGCGGCTTTTGCTCATCCACAAAATCCTGCGCGCGTGCCGCCAGCCGCTCCACGCCACCGGCCAGTTCCGCAATGGCGGGCGCCACGCTCGCGGGCGGCACGCCATATAGCTCGGTTGTGCCACGCGCGGGGTCAAACCATCCCGTATATTCATGCCAGATGGCCCGCACATTCCACGCGACCTTGCCATATTCCTCGGTCAGGGCGAGATCCGGCGGAGTGCGTATCTCGCGCATCAGCGTGTGCAAATCCTTGCCTTCGTTCATCCCCTCCACAGTGCGGTCGTGCACGTACTGCACCGCACCGATAATTCGCGTCACCTCGCGCTCGATATGCGCAGCACCGCTAATGGCCTCGTGGCCGGT
>JAKBCX010000215.1 GCA_021807465.1 Pseudomonadota bacterium
CCATGGACAAAACAGAGGCGTATTTCATGAGAGAGGTGAAACTCCATCCAACTGATATTGAGAAACATTCTCAACTAATAAAACTGACATAATCGCCCCCCATCCCCCTGTCAATCAGCTTTTTCGACAAAATTTTTAGGTGAATTTTCGCCAGATCAATTTGACAAATCGTGTGCCCGCGCGTCTCCTGGCGGCACCGAGGGGTGTTCCGTGAAGGAGCTGAGACGTCGCTAAGGGGCAAAAGCCCGCCGCGATAAACCCTTTGAACCTGATCCGGGTCATACCGGCGGAGGGACGGGGTTATTCGCGGCGACATGCACCCCCGCTCTCTGTATTTGCAAAGGAGAGCAACCATGAACGTCCAGGCCAAGCCAGCCAGCATCACCACCGGCCCCATTGCCGGGTCTCGCAAAATATTTTCCGGCACGCCGGGGCGGCCGGATATCCTGGTGCCGTTCCGCGAGGTGGCGCTGCACCCCAGCGCCAACGAACCGCCTTTGCCGCTTTACGACACATCTGGCCCCTATACCGAGGATGGCGCGCGGATAAACCTGGAAGCCGGGCTGCCCAAGCCCCGCGCGCCCTGGATTGAAGCGCGCGGCTATGCGCGCTTGGCGGGCCGTGCAGTAAAGCCTGAAGATAACGGCTTCACGCCCGAGGACCGGCTGGTGCCCGCCTGCCCCGCCGCGCAGGAAATTTACGCCGCCGCCTCCGGCCAGCTTGTTACGCAGTATGAATTCGCCCGCGCCGGAATCATCACTGAAGAGATGATCTACGTTGCCCACCGCGAAAACCTAGGCCGGATGTGCGCGCATGAGCAGGCCAACGCCCTGCGCGCCGATGGCGAGGATTTCGGCGCCGCCATTCCCAATTTCATCACGCCGGAATTCGTGCGCGCGGAAATCGCCGCCGGGCGCGCCATCATCCCCGCCAACATCAACCACCCTGAATTGGAGCCGGTGATTATCGGCCGCAATTTCCTGGTGAAGATCAACGCCAATATCGGCAATAGCGCCATCACCTCCTCGGCGGCGGAAGAGGTGGAAAAACTGGTCTGGGCCATACGCTGGGGCGCGGATACGGTGATGGACCTTTCAACCGGGCGTAACATTCATAATATCCGTAGCTGGATCCTGCGGAACTCCCCCGTGCCCATCGGCACCGTGCCCATCTACCAGGCTTTGGAAAAAGTGCAGGGCGATGCAAGCAAGCTGGATTGGGATGTATTCAAGGACACGCTCATCGAGCAAGCCGAACAAGGAGTGGATTACTTCACCATCCATGCCGGTGTGCGCCTGGCGCATATTCCGCTCACGGCCAGGCGCGTTACCGGCATCGTCTCGCGCGGCGGCTCCATCATGGCACAATGGTGCCTCTCGCATCATCGCGAGAGCTTCCTATACGAGCGTTTCGATGAGATTTGCGAGATCATGCGCAAATACGATGTCTCGTTCTCGCTGGGTGATGGCCTGCGCCCCGGCTCCAACGCCGATGCCAACGATGCCGCGCAATTCGCCGAGCTGGAAACGCTGGGCGAGCTGACCAAATTGGCATGGGACAAAGGCTGCCAGGTGATGATCGAAGGCCCCGGCCATGTGCCCATGCACAAGATCAAAGCCAATATGGAAAAGCAGTTGAAAATCTGCCACGAGGCGCCTTTCTACACGCTCGGGCCGCTCACCACCGACATCGCGCCGGGCTACGACCACATTACCTCCGCCATAGGTGCTGCCATGATCGGCTGGTTCGGCACCGCCATGCTCTGCTACGTCACGCCCAAGGAGCATCTGGGCCTGCCCAACCGGGAGGACGTGAAAACCGGCGTTATCACCTACAAGCTCGCCGCCCATGCGGCAGACCTCGCCAAAGGCCACCCGGCCGCGCGGCTGCGTGATGACGCCGTCTCCCGCGCGCGCTTCGAGTTCCGCTGGGAGGACCAGTTCAACCTTGGCCTGGACCCGGACACGGCGCGCGATTTCCACGACGAGACCCTGCCGAAGGAAGCGCATAAGACGGCGCATTTCTGCTCCATGTGCGGGCCGAAATTCTGCTCGATGAAAATCAGCCACGACATACGCGAGGAAGCCAGCCGCCAGGAAGGTCTGGCGGCGCAGAAGGCGGCCTTCGCCGGGGCGGGCGGGCAGATTTACGTGCCAGTGGCAGGCGGCTGACCCGCCGCCTTGTGCGGCCGGGCGGGCTATGACATGCCTCTCTCACTATTGGCTGACCGGGAGAGATTCATGGATGCTGCTGCCGCCCAGAAGGACGTGACGATTGACGAGCTGAGCCAGGCGATCTCGGCTGCGATTGGCTGGCTCGACCGCGAGCAGGCGCCGGACGGGTATTGGGCGGGAGCCGCTGAAACCAACGTGGCCATGGAGGCCGAATGGCTGCTTACCAGCCACTTCCTCGGCCGGCCTTTGCCCTTCGAGGACAAGGTAATTGCAGGAATCCTCAACCGCCAGCGCCCGGATGGCTCGTGGGAGGTTTACCCCGGCGCGCCCAAGGGCGACCTGAACGGCACAGTGGAAGCCTACGCTGCCCTCCGTGCCAAGGGTTTTGCGCCAGACCACCCAGCCATGACCAAGGCGCGGGACTGGATTCGCGCCGAGGGCGGCTTGCGCAATATCCGCGTCTTCACCCGCTACTGGCTGGCCATGATCGGTGTCTGGCCATGGGATGCAGCCCCCAATCTGCCGCCGGAAGTCATTCGCCTGCCCTACTGGATTCCGTTCAACATCTACCATTTCGCGCAATGGGCACGGGCCACCATCGTGCCGCTCTGCGTTGTCTCCGCGCGCCAACCCGTCTGGCCCCTGCCGGGCGGCGACAAGTTGGAGGAACTGTTCCCCGAGGGCCGCGCCAATTTCGACTTTTATTTGCCCAATAAACCAGCCAAGAAATACTCGGTGGAATGGGCATTTGAGCAGCTCGACAAAGGGTTGCACTGGGTACAGCGCAAGAAGCTGATGCCGGGGCGTGAGAACGCCATAAAGCTCTGCCTGGAATGGCTGATTAAGCACCAGGATTGGGACGGCGCCTGGGGCGGCATCCAACCGCCCTGGATTTACGGCGTCATCGCCCTGTTCAACGAAGGCTATGACCTGAAGCACCCCGTCATGCAGAAAGCCTGGGGCGCGCTCGATTCGCACTGGGCCGTTGAACGCAATGGCGGCCGCCTGCTCCAAGCCACCGATTCGGTGGTGTGGGACACAATGATTACCCTGCTGGCCCAGGCCGAAACCGGGCGCGACATTGCCGGCACGCCCAGCACACGCAAGGCGCTGGAATGGCTGCTGGACGCCCAGGTGCTGGTGGATGGCGACTGGTCCCAGCACACCAAGAACACCAAGCCGGGCGGCTGGGCCTTCGAGCGCGCCAATATACGCTACCCGGATGTGGACGACACTTCCGTATGCGTGCTGATGCTCGCCACCATCCGCGAGAAATCCGGCGATTTGCGCCCGCGAATCGACACCGCCCTGGAGCGCGCCCAGCAATGGCTGCTGGGCATGCAGTGCGAAAATGGCGGCTGGGGCGCGTTCGACAAGGACAACAACAAGCAGATCATCTCCAAAATCCCCTTCTGCAATTTTGGCGAGGCACTGGACCCTCCAAGTGCCGACGTAACCGCGCATGTGGTTGAGGCCCTGGCTAAGCTGGGCATGGGCAAGTCCCACCCCGTTATGGCGCGCGCGCTGGCATTTTTGCGCGCCGAGCAGGAGCCGGATGGAAGCTGGTTCGGCCGCTGGGGCGTAAACTACATATACGGCACCGGCGCCGTGCTGCCCGCCTTGCGCGCCGCGGGGGAGGACATGACCCAGCCCTGGATTGTGAAAGCCGCCACCTGGCTGAAAAAACACCAAAACGCCGATGGCGGCTGGGGGGAAAGCTGCGCCTCTTACATGAACCCCGAATGGCGCGGGCGCGGCGACAGCACGCCCTCGCAAACCGCCTGGGCGCTGCTGGGCCTTATGGCGCAGGATGAGAAAGCGCACGATGCCGCCGTGCTGCGCGGGCTTGGCCACCTGACCACCACCCAACGGCAAGACGGCACCTGGAACGAGCCCTACTACACCGGCACCGGCTTCCCCGGCTATGGCGCAGGGTCACGGCAGAATCTCAACACCCCCAACCTCGCCGCGAAGATGCAGCAGGGGGATGAACTCTCCCGCGGGTTCATGA